>JAPLBU010000017.1 GCA_026392575.1 Actinomycetota bacterium
CGTGATGCATCGCTGGGTCACCTGGGGCGACGATCTGCCAGCCCAGGACGAGCGCTGGCTGGCTGATGTGGCTGCGGTCTGTCTGGCCTGTTGCCGGCTGATCGGCGAGCCGGCGCCGGCGGCGGCGAGCTACCTGTTCATCCTGCACCTGACCGATCAGGGCTATGGCGGTCTCGAACACCATGACAGCACCGTGCTGCTCTATGGCCGCCAGGCCCTGGCCCGCCCGGAGGGGCGCCGCAAGCTGTTGCAGCTGGTGGCCCATGAATACCTCCATCAATGGAACGTGAGACGGCTGCGGCCCGCCCAGCTCACACCGATCGATTACGACCGGGCCAGCATCGTGCCGACGCTCTGGTTTGCCGAAGGGATCACCAGTTATGTGGATCAGTTCCTGCCGCTGGCGGCCGGCCTGGGTAGCGAAGCTGAGTTGCTGGAGGATCTCGGCAGCGATCTCAGCCGTTACCTGCTGACGCCGGGCCGCCGGGTTCAGAGCCTGCGCCAGAGCAGCGAAGAGGCCTGGGTGAAGCTCTATCGCCAGGATGCCCATTCCGGCGATAACCAGATCAGCTATTACCTCAAAGGTGCCGTGCTGGCGCTCGTGCTTGATCTGCATCTGCGGCGCCATGGCTCCTGGCTGGGTGCCGTCCTGCAGCAGCTCTGGCAGACGTTGGGCCGCCAGGGTCGCGGCTATGGCGAGCAGGATCTGATTGAGGCGTTTGCCGGCCATGCGCCCGATCTGGCCACCCTGTTGCCGTTCTGGCTGGAAAGCACCGAGGATCCCCCCCTTGCTGCCTATCTGGCCGATCTCGGTTTGTGCCTGGTGGCTGAACCTGCCGAAACCTGGTTCACCGGCCTGCAGCTGGAGATCGTCGGCGGCTGCCTGCGACTGCGGCGGGTGGAGCGCCATGGGCCGGCCCAGCAGGCGGGGCTGGAAGTGGGGGATGAGCTGCTCGCCATCGACGGCCAACGTCTCAGCAGTGTGGAGGGCCTGACGGCCCACATCCGACTGGGCACCCCGGAACCACCGCTGCTGCAGCTGCTGATCGCCCGCCGCCAGCGGGTGGAAACGCTGAGCCTGCGCCTCGCTCCGCCCCGCACGAAGCGCTGGGTTCTGCAGATCGATCCGGAGGCTGCCGCCGACTGCGCCGCGACGGCTGACCGCTGCGCCCAGTCGTAGTTCGCGGACTCCTGACCCGTGGCCGAGCGCATATAGACGATCGAGTCGATATTGCGCAGCACGTCGTCGGGCTTACTGCCGAGGACGCCCAGGATCACATCGACATCGGTCGTGCCGGTGATGTACATATCGCGCACGGCGACGGTGAACTGGTTGTCCGCATCAGACAGGTCGAACTCAGCCTTGTTGCGGACCCTCATCGTGAGCGCCACATCGCTGAACGCGGCCGTGAGCACCTGCTGGGCGGCGATCAGGTCCTCGCCCAGCGAGCGGACCTTCAGCTTGCCGCGCTCCACCTGCTTCCACATGCGCGTGTAGTTGTCGACGAAGCTCGGATCGATCGGCGGAGTCGCATCGGTGTGCGGCCGGGTTCCGTCGACGCCATCCGCCGGGGGCTTCTCCCCCGGCAGGGCACCGCCACCGTCCTGGGTCGGTCCGGCCGGCAGGGCGGGCGCGGGCTGCTCGGCCGGTGCGGACTGCTCGGCCGGTGCGGACTGCTCGGCCGGTGCGGACGGATCGTCGTCGGCCGCAACCGGGGCGATGGGACCCCCGATGACCCCCAGCAGGGCAGCCGCGAGCGCACCAGCGAGGGCGAGCGGCATAAGCCGACCACCTCGCGGGCGTCCGACCGGACTCCTGCGCGACATATGAACCATTATGACCAGAGCGGGGTTCCCCCTCGGCAGCGACATCCGGCGCTACCATGAAACGTGCCCCGCTTCCCCGGCGAACGCTCATCGATCGACGCCACCATCGTGGCCGTCGGCACGTGGCTTCATCCCGTGTCGTCGTTCCGCCGACGCAGCGAGGCCGAGCACCAGGTGCAATTCCGGGTTGGCGTCGTCGGGCTCGTGTGCATGGTCACCGGAGCGCTGGCGGTCGTGACCGCCATCTTGACGGTGATCGCCGCTGGCGGTGATCCGCTGGCCAGCCAGTCCGCCTTCGGGCCAGCGACCCTGCCCGCGGCCATCGGCCTGGTCATCATCAGTGTGTTCGCCCCACAGGCGATCTTCCGCACCCGCAATGCCGCCCTGACGCGCGAGGTCCTCAGCAACCCGTCGACCCCGATCCGACCGTGGCGCTCGACCACGATCTCCTTCGACGCCGTGCTCGTCGGTGCGCTACTGGCGGGCCTGTACTTCGACGCCGCCCTGACGATGACCCTGTTCGGCCTGGCCTTCGTGGGCCGGGTCGTGTTCCTGAGTCGCCGCAAACTCGCGGCGGACCCAAACGCGCGATTCCACGGCCTCGCGTTGTCGTGGACGGCGGCTGTCACGGGCGCGGCTGCCTTCGTCATCGTCAAGCCGCTGTCCGCGTCCGTGTCGGCACAGGGATCGATCCTCCCGCTCCTCTTCGCAGCCCTGGTAGCGATGTACCTCGGCCTCGCCTTCAACTCCGTCGAGCGTTGGGTTACCGGCGACCGGACACGATGGGCCTTCGCCCGGGATGCCGTCGACACCCGGCGCATCGTCGTCGCGATCATCAGTGCGCTGATCGCCTGGCTGGTGGCGATCGTCGGGCTGTGGGTCGGCGAGAACGCCGGAGGCGCATCCGACATCGCTGGGTCACTAACCGGACTCGGCATTCTGCTGGCGTCCTGGCTGATGCTGTGGTTCGTGTCGATCAGGATCTGGCGCCGCGATGCACTGCGCACCATCTCACTGTGGTCGGCGCACCAGGCCGAGATCGTTGCCCGGCTGACCGATGGGTCCCTGAGTCCTGACCTTGCCGCACGCGCCGCGCTCCCCACGACGACACGGATGGCGGTCTCGATCTTCGGTGCGACGCGAGCCATGGCGATCGTCGACGACGGCCGTGGTCGGAGTACGAGCCACCTCGTGGCCGTCGACCTCTACGACAACGCACCGGCTCCCGACCCGAAGTCGTTGACATCCCTGCCCCACCTGCGGCTGCCGCTGTATGCGGTGCCCGGACACCCCAACACCAGCAGCGTGACGATTGCTGGCTGGATGTGGACCGGCTGGTTCATGGTCCGCTCGACCAGCATCGTTCACCAGTTCATCGAACTCGCGACGGCGTCGCTGCTCACCCCCGTCGTCGCATCCGACGATGACCGGATCGCCACCGCCTTCGACACGATGTTCAATCAGGTCAACCGCTGGCCGACGCTCACTGCCTTTGAGGAAGCCGTTGCGCGCATGCGGCTGCGCGCGGACGCCAGCCCGCAGACGGATTCGATGCTCGTGGGCGTCTATGCCATCGATGAGTTCGGCGCGCTGGCCGGTGGGCGCTTCGAGCAGGCCGCGGTCGCCCAGGTGATGCGACTGGCCCTGGGTCATCAGGACTTTGCCGGCCACGACCTCTTCGTCTCCTATGAGGAGCCGGGCCTGCTCTGGGTCGCACTCGGTGGCGGGCCCATCATCCGCAATGGGATCTCCCTACTGCGCGGATTGCAGCAGCACATCAACGACCACGGCGCCGTGCCCAGCGCCCGCCTCGATGTCGACGTGCATGTCAGCGTCTCCTTCGGGTATGCCGCGCACCAGGTCGACGACTTCGCCTACGACGGCCTGATGGCGACCGCCCGCAACCGACTGGCCGTCGATCAGGGCTCGCGTGATCCCTTCTCCGTCGACAACCTGCTCGCGTACGACATCCGACCCGAGGACATCATCGGCGAGCCCGAAGTCCCGGTCACCGCGGTCGACGTGCTCAACCTGATGCGGGCCGATTCCGCTACTGCCGGTGGCGGTGCGTTCTCGACGACCTTCGTGCCGATCTGCCACATCGACACCTCGCAGGTCTGGGCCCTGATTGCTTCCGTCGGTTGGCAGCGCAGCTTCGGCACGCTCAACCTGTCGGAGCCGGACAACTTCCGCATCCTCGTCAACCGACAGGCCGAACTCGCGGCCACGGCCGCGCACATCGTTCTCGAGCGGCTGAAGTCCGTGTTCGCCGAGGCCGATGCCCTCGGTCACGCGGACCTGCCCGTCGTCGTTGCGCTGCCGTCGATCCTGCTGAGCCCCGATGCTGGCGTACTGGCAATGCCCAACCTCGTCAGCCCCTTCCTCGATCGCCGCGAGTGCGCGCGCACGGTGATCCTCGTCGATGCCGTGCCGATCGGTGGGGGTCAGGCCCTTCGACTGCTGTCGGATCGGGGACTCAGCATCGCGATGACCTCAGGCGCCGCGGCAGCGGCGGACCCGGCCGACCTGATCGGCTGGCAGCGCTGGGGTGTCATCTTCCCCCAGCACGTCGTGCAGGGGCCCAACGGCATCGACGGACTGACCATCCAGCAGACGGCCAGCGCCGTGGCCACGCACGACACCCGGCTGATCGCCGTCGCCGACGAGTGGGTCGATACGCGTGAGTTGGCCCTGCACAACATCCGGCTGACGATCGACGGGCAGCACCCGCACGTCTCAGTGCGCGAATCGGTGGGCAGCCAGATCGGGCGCCGGCAGTAGCCACTCCGAGCCAGCCCACTGACCCATAGAAAAGAGCCCGCCGGACGGCTCAGGGAAGCCTTCCCGCGGGCTCTTCACCTTCGGAATCCAATCCTTGCGGATGATTCCGCCGGTCTGGGTGGACTCGCCCCTCAGCAGTCCACCGATGATTTCTCATCAAGCAGTCCCAGCACGTTCAGGTTAGGTCGGCCGGTGAACCTGGCGTAGCCTGAATAGGGGATATAGACGGCTATACCTTTTCCCCCCAACGGGACCTCCCGTGCCCTAGGCTCCGCACCGAACCCAGATACTCGTAATCCACTCAAATCAGACACATGGGAGAATTGGCGCCATGGAGCTCGACCGCACCACGGCACTGAGCTACTTCCTGCGCTTCCTCGCGGGCAACCCCGACGGCGACGCGGCGACGCGGGCCCTGGTCCTCGGTGCCCTGGCGCCCATGGGTGCGATTGCGGCGTGCGTGTACGCCCATGACGGTGACGAGAGTCTCGAACTCGCGGGCAATTACGGCATCGACGAGGAACTCGTCAGCGGCTACCGCGTTCTGTCTCTCGCCATGCCCATGCCGCTGGCCGAGGCCTTCATCACTCTCAATCCCATCGTCCTGCCCGAGAGCGAACTCGTCACGCGCTACCCCATCCTCAGTACCGAGCCCTCCTTGGTCGACGGCACGGCGATGAACGGCGGCAAGGGCACTCTTGTCTTCGTCCCCATCCTGAACTCCGGCGTGGCGATCGGCGGCGTGATCATCCTGCAGGCGGATCTGCACGAGTGGCAGCCCGCGGACTGGCAGTACCTCGACGGCATCACGGCCGCGCTGTCGATGTGGATGAACAATCAGCGGGAGATCCTGGTCGACCGTTGGCGCCGCTCGGCCCCCGCGCCACAACGCGATATTCGGATCAGCGAGCGGCAGCGGGAGATCCTCGAACTCGTGGGCCTCGATCGCACCAACGGTGAGATCGCCAAGAGCCTGGGCTACTCGGTGCCGACAATCAAGAAGGACCTGCAGCACCTGATGAAGCTGCTCGCCACCCACGATCGGCGGTCAACCGCCGGCCGGGCCCGCGAGATCGGCCTGCTGCCCGAGCGCCGCCGCGGCGAGTAGCTCGCCCCCTCCCCCTCCCCACCCGGCCCCCTTCCGTTTCTCCCGGTGGCCGGGACAAATCGGCGATCCGGCCAGTGAACTGCGCAGTCTTCACCGATTTCTCCCGGCCACGGCATGCGAGAACTCGGGGGTCGTGCGGGGAACGAACTAGGCGGACTTCTCGCGACGCTCGCGACGTGGTGCCTCGCGCGGCACCAGGGTCGGGTTGACGCTGTCGCGGACAACCTCACCGCTGATGATCACCTTCGCAATGTCGGTGCGGCTCGGCACGTCGTACATCACGTTGAGCAACACCTCCTCGAGGATCGCGCGCAGGCCACGTGCACCCGTGCCGCGCTTGAGCGCCTGCTCGGCAACCTCGCTGAGCGCCTCCTCGTCGAACTCGAGCTCGACACCGTCGAGCTCGAACAACCGCTGGTACTGCCGAACGAGGGCGTTCTTCGGCTCGGTGAGAACGGCGACGAGCGCCGCGCGGTCGAGCTTGCTCACCGACGTGAAGACCGGCAACCGACCGATGAACTCCGGGATCATGCCGAACTTCAGCAGGTCCTCGGGCATCACGTGGCTGAAGATGTCGTCGGGATCGCGATCCTCGTCAACACGCTCGCCGTCAACAAGGTCGAACGTGAACCCGAGTCGCTTCTGGCCAAGCCGCTGCTCGACGATCGTGTCGAGACCGGAGAACGCGCCACCCACGATGAACAGGACGTTGGTGGTGTCGATCTGGATGAACTCCTGATGCGGGTGCTTGCGTCCACCCTGCGGCGGGACCGACGCCGTGGTGCCTTCGAGGATCTTCAGCAGCGCCTGCTGCACGCCCTCGCCGGACACATCGCGCGTGATCGACGGGTTCTCGCTCTTGCGGGCGACCTTGTCGATCTCGTCGATGTAGATGATCCCGGTCTCGGCGCGCTTGACGTCGTAGTCCGCAGCCTGGATCAGCTTGAGAAGGATGTTCTCGACGTCCTCGCCGACATAGCCGGCTTCCGTCAGCGCAGTGGCATCGGCAATCGCGAACGGCACGTTGAGCATGCGCGCGAGCGTCTGCGCGAGCAGCGTCTTGCCGGACCCGGTCGGGCCGAGCAGCAGGATGTTGGACTTCGCGAGCTCGACGCGCTCGTCCTTGGTGCGCTCGGATCCGGTGGTCTCGGCCTGCACGCGCTTGTAATGGTTGTAGACGGCGACGGACAGCGACTTCTTCGCAGTGTCCTGGCCGATGACGTACTGGTCGAGGAACTCGAAGATCTCGCGAGGCTTGGGCAGGTCGCCCCACGTGGCCTCGGTGGCCTCGCTGAGCTCCTCTTCGATGATCTCGTTGCACAGGTCGATGCACTCGTCGCAGATATAGACGCCGGGGCCGGCGATCAGCTTCTTGACCTGCTTCTGGCTCTTCCCACAGAAGGAGCACTTGAGCAGGTCGCCGCTCTCGCCAATGCGTGCCACGTGCGTGCCCCTTTCGCGCCCCTATGGGCGGATACCCGTGCCGGACCCGCCCCCGAGGGGAACGGGCTAGCACGACCGTACCTCGGGGACCCCC
>JAPLBU010000171.1 GCA_026392575.1 Actinomycetota bacterium
AGTGGTTCTCACCTGGCCCGACCAGACCAGCGTACCCGCGGCTGTGGACTGGGATGGCAAACTCGACAACGGCGCCTGGGCTCCCGACGGCGTCTACGTTGCTGAGATCAAGACCACCTACAGCAATGGCAACACGCCGGGTGCCCGTTCCAACCCTGTGCTGGTCAAGAATGGCCAACCGACCCTGACCCTCAGTTCCGATACCACCGTGTTCTCGCCGACCCCCGGCAGCAGCAGGCCGGTTCTCAACATTATCCAGGACTCCAGCTCCGAAAAGGAATGGACCGCGGCCCTGACCCGGGGTACGGACACGATCAAGACCGGGAGCTGGCAAAAGGGCCGGGTCACGAATATCGCTTGGGACGGCACCGACGCAAACGGCAACCACGTCGCCGACGGCACCTACCGCTTCGATACCGGGCCGACCGTGCTGACGATGCCCGACCTGATCGCCGATGCGTTCGACTGCCTCGGCGAGGAGATGTCGGACTGGCTCACCCTCGAGCCCGTCACGCCGCTCTACCGCTCGTTCTTCCCCGACGGCTCGGTTCTCGACGTGCACTCCGATGTCGATCAGATGGCCGACGAGATCGAGCGCGTGATCGGCCCGCAGGAGGCCGCGGGCTATCGCAAGTACGTCGAGTTCGTCTCGAAGCTGTACCGCTACGAGATGGCCGACTTCATCGACCGCAACATCGACTCGCCGCTCGACCTGGTCACGCGCGATCTCGCGCGCCTCGTCGCGCTCGGCGGCTTCCGCAAGCTCACGCCCAAGGTGCGCCAGTACCTGAAGGATCCGCGCACCGAGCGGATCTACTCCTTCCAGGCGATGTACGCGGGGGTATCCCCCTACGACGCACTGGCCATCTACGCCGTCATCGCCTACATGGACTCCGTCGCAGGAGTGTTCTTCCCCAAGGGCGGCATGCACGCTGTCCCAGCCGCCATGGCCGCCGCGGCCGCCAAGCACGGAGTCGAGTTCCGCTACGACACCGAGGTCACATCCGTCGAGACCGTTGGCGACCGCGCCGTTGCCGTTCTGACCTCCACCGGCGAGCGGATCCCCGCCGACGTCGTCGTACTCAACCCGGATCTGCCCGTCGCGCACCGGGACCTTCTCGGCAGCGAGCCCTGGTCGGTGCGTCGGCTGACCTACTCACCGTCATGCTTCCTGCTGCTCGCCGGCTCCACCGCGTCGTACAGCAAGATCGCGCATCACAACATCCACTTCGGCCGCTCGTGGGCCGGCGTGTTCGACGACCTGATCGAGAAGAAGACGTTGATGAGCGACCCGAGCATCCTCGTCACCAACCCATCGCACTCCGACCCGTCATTGGCTCCCGACGGCAAGGAGCTGTACTACGTCCTCTTCCCGACGCCGAACCTCGACGCACCCATCGACTGGCGCACCGAAGGCCCTCGGTACCGCGACGAGGTCGTGCGCACGCTCGAGAAGCGCGGATACGTCGGCTTCGGTGATGCCATCGAGGTCGAGGACATCACGACTCCCCTCGACTGGGAGGCGCGCGGTATGGAACGCGGGGCGCCCTTCGCCTCCGCGCACACGTTCCTGCAGACTGGACCATTCCGTCCCGGCAACCTGTGGGGCGAGAACGTGGTCTTCACCGGCTCCGGGACCCAGCCGGGCGTGGGCGTACCGATGGTCCTGGTGTCCGGCCGGCTCGCGGCCGAGCGCATCACCGGCCCGGACCGGGGCTACCGGTCGCGCGCCCGCCGCTGGTGAACAGCCCGCCGTCGTTCGCCGTCCGGCACGGACTCCCCGGACTGGTCGGCTCCGCCCTGATCGCCGTAGGCGCCCTCGGGATCGGCTGGCTGCCCCTGACCTCGAACATGCTCGCGAACCCGCTCGTCAGCACGCTGCGCGGCACCCTCGGCGGGTCATTGGCGGCGCGGGCCTTCGTCATCATCGGACTCGCTGTCCTGCTGCAGGCCTGGCTCCTGCTGGGGTCGGAACTGCTCGCGCGCGAGGAGCACCACACCGCGCCGCCGATGCGCTCCATCTTCGGCGTCCTGGCGTTCTGGTCCGCCCCCCTGCTCCTCGCGCCACCGATGTTCAGCCGCGATGTCTACTCGTACTACGTGCAGGGCCGGGTATTCGGGGAGGGCTTCGACCCGACCACGACCGGCATCGATGTCATCCCGGGCTGGTTCGACGACGGAGCTGATCCGATGTGGGTCGAGTCACCCACCCCGTACGGCCCGCTGTTCCTGCTCATCGAACGGTCCGTGTCGAGCTTCGTCCATCCGAACGCGTACCTCGGCGCATTGGCCTTCCGACTCGTCGCCGTTATCGGTGTCGGACTGATCGCCTACTACGTGCCCGTGCTCGCACGACTGCACGGCATCGACGTCGATCGAGCCCTCTGGCTGGGCGTCCTCAACCCGATCATCCTCATGCACTTCGTCAGCGGCGCGCACAATGACGCACTCATGGTCGGGCTCGTGGTGATGGGTCTCGCCCTCGCCGCTCAGCAGCGTTGCATCTGGGGTGCGGTGGCGGTGAGCCTGGCCGTCGCCGTCAAGCCGATCGCCCTCATCGCCCTGCCCTTCGTCGGACTGCTGTGGGCCGGGCGAGAGGGCCGCTGGCGCGACCGCATCCGTTCGTGGCTGCTCGCGGGCCTCGCCCTGCTCAGCACGCTCGCCTGCGTCTTCCTCGTCGCCGACGCCGGCCGTGGCGTGATCTCGGCCGCCTTCGGCACGCCCGCCGGGGTCCTCACCTGGCTGTCGCCGACGACTGCGGTCGGCAAGATCATCGGCATGCTCACCACCTGGGTCGGCCTCACCGACGACGCCACCCCAGCACTCAACGTGTTCCGGGTTGCTGGAACGGTGGCGGCCCTCGTCATCGTTGTTCTGCTCATCCTGCGACCCGGTGGACGAAGTCCCGTGCGCGGAGCCGCGTTGGCGCTCGCAGCGGTCGTCGTCCTCGGGCCCGTGGTGCAGCCCTGGTACCTGCTCTGGTTCCTGCCGCTGTTCGCCGCGACCGGCCTGTCGGTGCGTGAGCTGCGGGCGGCCGTCATCCTGACCGCCGGGTTCACCGTCCACGCCATGATCGAGAGCTCGACGAACGCCGACAACCTTGCCGATGTAGCCGACATCATCACGTACGTCGTTGCGTTCGCTGTCGTGATCGTCGTGCTACTCGCCTCGCCACGCGAACGCCGCCTCATCCTTGGCAACGACACCCCGCGCGGCCTGCTGCCGTCGACCGGCACGCAGCGGGATCGGGCCGCCGCCATGGCGTGGCCGACATGACGCGGCCGCGAACTGACAGGATTGCTTCGTGAGCAACCGCGAACTGGACGCTGCGCACATCAGCGATCCGCATCTGCGAGAGTCCTACGAGCGCTGCCGCCAGCTCAACGCAGCCCACGGCAAGACGTACTACCTCGCGACCCTGCTGCTGCCGGCCGCCAAGCGGCCGTATGTGCACGCCCTCTACGGCTTCGCCCGCTACGCCGACGAGATCGTCGACGACCTGTCATCGACTTTGACGGAGCAGGAGAAGGCCGACTGGTTGCGCGAATGGGGACAGTCGTTCCTCAACGACATCGACCGCGGCTGGTCTGACGACCCAGTGTGCCGCGCAGTCGTCGACACGGTGCTGCGCTGGCAGATCCCCAAGGCGTACTTCGAGGCCTTCCTCCACTCGATGACGATGGATCTCACCGTCACGGAGTACGCGACCTACGACGACCTGTACGAGTACGTGTACGGATCGGCCGCCGTCATCGGACTGCAGATGATTCCCATCCTCGAGCCGACATCACCGGAGGCGTACGACCGGGCAACCGATCTCGGTGTCGCGTTCCAGCTGGCCAACTTCGTTCGCGACGTCGGCGAGGACCTCGACCGTGGCCGCGTGTACCTGCCGCTGGACGAGCTGGCGATGTACGGCGTCACCCGTGAGCAGCTCGAGCACCGGGTCGCGACGCCAGCAATCAAGGATGCGCTTGCCTTCCAGATCCGGCGCGTGCACGAACTCGAGGAGCGCTCGCGCCCCGGCATCGCCATGCTGCACCCGAGCTCACGCGATTGCATCGAGGCCGCGCGCGTCCTGTACTGCGGCATCGTTGACGAGGTCGTGCGCACCGACTACGAGGTCTTCACCACACGTGCGACCGTGCCGATGCGCAGACGTCTCGCGGTCGCCGGGCCGGCCTGGGTGCGGGCCGTGCGCGCACGTCGACGCTACGGCGACGGCAGCACGTCGTAGCGGACAGACGCAGGGAACGGCTCCTAGCGCTCACGTCGCCAGATGGGCGGACCTGCCGTCGGAGTCCGGTCAATCCCCTTGCGGCCCCAGAGCACCCACAGGCTCAACGACAGCAGGACCAGTGCGAAGCCGAACAGCAGGTCCTCGACCGGCGCGAATGCCAGTCGACCGTCGCCGATGAACGTCGGCGCCCCGCCCTCGGGCGACGAGCCGCCGATGATGGCGTCGCCCTCGTAGCGGACGATGCCGAATCCGGTGAACATCCCGTTCGTCACCAACTGGAAGAAGACGATGATCGCGTAGGCCGCCCAGAACGCGCGGCGTCGCACCAGCCGCGTGCGGAAGGCCCACAAGTCGAGGGCTACGGCCAGGAGCACCGCGACCAGACCGAGCTGCGTGTACGTCACGCGTCGTCCTCACCCGATGGGGCGGCGGCCTCGTCACCGACGGACCACTGCGGATTGACGCTTCGCACGGCCTCGAGGGTGAGGATGGCGGCCAAGGGGATCGCGATGAAGAACAGGATCTCGTCGAGCGGAACCGCACCCGGCAGATAGACACCCAGGATGCGTTCGAGGTCGAAGTGCCAGTGTGCCTGGGCGATGGCGTACGCATCCCAGGCGAAGAACACCACGACGACCGGAAGCACCGACAGCAGGAGGCGGCGCCAGCGGCGAAGCACCCGAGTGCGCAGGGCGACCTCCAGCCACAGGCAGCCGACGAGCACGAATGCGAGAATCGCCACATAGGACAGCCGGGCCATGGGTCCATCCTGTCGTGCCGAGTCAGAGACAGGAGACGTGCCATGCCCAGCCGGATCGGGCTGATCGGCGGCGAGTGCACGGGCAAGAGCACCCTCGCCACTGCCCTCGGCCGACACCTGCCGTCCTGCGTCGTTCCCGAAGTCCTTCGCGAGGTCGTCGACCGGCTCGGCCGCCCACCCCTGCCGGGTGAGCAGGCGGGGATCATGGCGGAGCAGTCGGCCCGCGAGGATGCGATGGCGCGCGCCTGCGAGCTCCCCTGGCTGGTGGCCGACCCCGCTCCCCTGATGACGGCGGTCTACAGCCAGTTGTACTTCGCGGACGACTGCCTCGTGTCGCCAGCGGTCGAGCATGCTCGCGGCTACGACCTGATCATCTGGTGCGGGGCCGACATCCCGTGGACCCCCGACGGCGTTCAGCGTGATGGTCCCGCCGCACGTGACCGCGCTGACGAGATCATCTCCACGCTCGTGCGCGAGGATCTGCGGTCGCTGGGCAGCACCGTGATCAAGGTCACCGGCGGTCTCGACGACCGGGTCGCCACCGTGCTGGCTGCCCTCGGGTGACCGAGGCCCCGGGGAGGGCGTGGCAACCCCGAGCACCTCGCGCACCAACCTAGACTCGCGAGCGTGGAGACGTCTGGTCAGGACGGACTCGTCGGGACCACCGTCGACGGCCGTTACCGAGTGCTCTCCCTGCTTGCCCGAGGTGGCATGGCGACCGTCTACGAGGCCCTCGACCTCCGGCTGGACCGGGTCGTCGCGCTCAAGATCATGCACCCGCACCTCGCCCACGATCAGGCCTTCGTGTCGCGGTTCCAGCGCGAGGCCAGGGCCGCGGCCCGGCTGACCCACGGGCATGTCGTCGCCGTCTATGACCAGGGCGACGACAACGGGATCGTCTACCTCGCGATGGAGTACGTGCCAGGCCGGACACTGCGCGATGTGCTTCGCCAGTACGGCCCGCTCACCCCGGAGCAGGCACTCGTCTTCCTCGACCCCGTGCTCGAAGCCCTCGTTGCGGCCCATGCCGCCGGCTTCGTCCACCGCGACATCAAGCCCGAGAACGTGCTGATCTCCGACGATGGCCGCGTGAAGGTCGCTGACTTCGGCCTTGCCAGGGCGGTCGAGGCCGATGGCCACAGCGTCACGCAGGGCATGATCATCGGCACGGTCGCGTATCTCTCGCCGGAGCAGGTCGAACGCGGTGAGGCCGATGGCCGCTCCGACGTCTACGCCGCGGGGATCCTGCTCTTCGAGATGATCACGGGGCAGGTGCCGCACGCTGGTGAGAGCCCGCTGAGCGTCGCGTACCAGCACGTGAACAGCGACGTGCCGCCGCCGTCGTCGATCGTGCGCGCGATCCCGCCCGAGGTCGACGCCCTCGTCGTCACGGCGACCCGTCGGGATGCCACCCTGCGCTACCAGACCGCCTTCGACTTCCTGGCCGACACCCGTCGGATCCGCGCGTCACTGCCGCCCCCGCGGCCGTTCATCGACTCCCACGACACCCTCGTCGTCGACATCGCGATGGCCTCGCAACTCGCCGCGGGTCGGCCCGGCGCTCCCACCCAGGGGACGCCCCCGCCGACCCGGCCGGCTCGGACGGCGCAGACGGCGCAGACTGCTCAGACCGCTCAGACCGCTCAGACCGCCCGGAACGATGAACAGGTGCGGTATCGACGCAGCCGTGCGCCACTGTTCATCGTGCTGGTCGTCGTCGCGGTGCTGGCCACGGCCTTCGGCGGGTGGTACCTCGCCGCCGGACCGGGCAAGACCGTCCCCGCCCCCGATGTGGTCAGCCAGTCCGTCGAAGCCGCACAGCAGGCGATGACGGACGCTGGCCTGCAGCTCGAGATAGGTGAGGAGCAGTACAGCGAGACCGCCCCGCTGCAGACCATCATCAGCACCGACCCCGCGGCCGGCGAGGGGGTGCGCGTTGACGGCACCGTGACGGCGGTGGTGTCCAAGGGTCCGGAGCGCTACGGCATTCCGACCCTCAAGGGCCTGACCCAGGCAGCCGCCACCGATGCCGTCACTGCGGTGAACCTCGTCGTCGGCGCCGTCCGCGAGGAGTTCGACGACAAGGCCGAGGTGGGCACCGTCGTCTCGTCCGATCCCAAGGCCGGTGTTTCGGTCAAGCCAGGCACATCCGTGGACCTGGTCATCTCCAAGGGCCCCGAACCGGTCCCGATGCCCGATATCGAGGGCCGCAAGGTGACCGCGGCGAAAGCCGCCCTGACGGAGGTCGGACTCAAGGCCGACGTGACCCAGAAGTTCTCCGAGTCGGTCCCCAATGGCATCGTCATCAATGCCAAGCCACCCGCGGGCACCATCATCGACTCCGGCAGCCGCGTCGCCCTGGTCGTGTCGAAGGGTCCGCCCCCCGTGGTCGTGCCGAACCTGGTCGACATGCTGCGCGACAAGGCGGTCTCGACGCTCCAGGGTCTGGGCCTGCGGCCCAACGTCGTTGAGGGTGACTTCAGCCCCCTCAACCGGGTCATCAGCCAGGATCCACCGGCCGGCAGCAAGATCCCCAAGGGCAGTTCGGTCACCATCCGCATCATCTGACCCCAGCCACCGGAGAAGCATCGGGGGCGGCAGACTGCGGGCATGACGACTGCTGATCTGTCTACCCGCGCCCGGACCGCCCTCACCGCCTGCGGGGTGACCATGCCGGATCTCGCTGGCGCGCCGACCACGCTGACGGCCCGGACGCCGATCACCGGTGCCGACCTGTTCGCGGTGCCGGCGCTCGATGCTGCGGGCATGGATGCGGCGATCCAGACGGCGCAGGCCGCCTTCCTCGAGTGGCGCACGGTGCCGGCACCCGTGCGCGGCTTCCTGATCAAGGCCTACGGCCGACTTCTCGAGCAGCACAAGGAGGATCTCGCCGACCTCGTCGCGATCGAGGTCGGCAAGATCCGTTCCGAGGCCCTCGGCGAGGTGCAGGAGATGATCGACATCTGCGACTTCGCAGTGGGCCTCTCACGCCAGCTCGAGGGCCGCACGATGCCGTCCGAGCGCCCCGGCCACCGGCTGATGGAGACCTGGCACCCGCGTGGCGTCGTCGGCGTCATCTCCGCCTTCAACTTCCCGGTCGCGGTGTGGGCTTGGAACACCGCGCTCGCTCTGGTCTGCGGCAACTCCGTCGTCTGGAAGCCCTCCGAGCTCACCCCGCTGACGGCCATGGCCTGCTCAGCCCTGATGGACCAGGCCATCGCCGCACAGGGCGCCCCGGCCGGGATCCACGTGCTGGCCGTAGCCGAGCGCTCCGCCGGTCCCGCACTCGTCGGCAACCCGCTGGTCGCCGTCGTCAGCGCAACGGGCTCCGAGCGGATGGGTGCCGAGGTGGGCCCTCAGGTGGCTGCGCGCTTCGGGCACGCAATCCTCGAGCTCGGCGGGAACAACGCCGCCATCGTCGCCCCGTCGGCCGATCTCGATCTCGCCGTCCGCGGCATCGTCTTCGCCGCCGCCGGCACGGCTGGCCAGCGCTGCACCAGCCTGCGTCGAGTGATCGCCCACGCATCCGTCGTCGACGATCTGGTACAGCGCATCGCCGCTGTCTATGCCCGCCTCACCGTCGGCACGCCGGTCGATCTCGACACCCTCGTGGGTCCGCTCATCAGCCAGGCCTCCTTCGATCGCATGCAGGCGGCCATCGCCGAAGCGGTCGCTGCCGGCGGCACCCTCGTGGTCGGCGGCCAGCGCGTCGACGTGCCGGGCTGCGAGGACGCGTACTACGTCCGGCCGGCCCTCGTTCGGATGCCCGCGCAGGTGGATGTCGTTAGCCGAGAGACGTTCGCGCCCATTCTCTACGTACTGGCTTACGAGACGCTCGACGAGGCCATCGCCCTGCAGAACGGCGTGCCGCAAGGCCTGTCGTCCAGCATCTTCACCCTCGATCAGCGTGAGGCCGAACTGTTCATGTCTGCGGTCGGCTCGGACTGCGGCATCGTCAACGTGAACATCGGCACGTCCGGTGCGGAGATCGGCGGCGCATTCGGCGGCGAGAAGACGACCGGCGGCGGCCGCGAGTCCGGCTCCGACGCCTGGCGGGGCTACATGCGCCGCGCCACCAACACGATCAACTACTCGCATGAACTGCCGCTCGCGCAGGGCGTGAACTTCGGCTGATGTCCGCACGCGCGCGCACCACCCTGACGGCGGCACTCCTGCTCGCCGTCATTGCGGGCGCGATCCTCGGGATCCGATGGCTGACCCGCGCGGAGACGATTGACGGCACCGCTCCGCTCAACGACGCCGCCGTGATCCTGATCCCCGGCTACGGGGGTGGCTCGCAATCCCTGGCCGGGCTGGCCGACGAGCTGCGGGCATCCGGTCGCTCCGCGGTGATCGTCGACCTGGGCGACCAGCATGGCGACATCCGCGGCTACGGGGCCGATGTCTCCCGCCTGGCGGCCCAACTCGTCGCTGACGGAGCGCCGGGAGTCGACCTCGTCGGCTACTCCGAGGGGGGCCTCATCGCCCGGGCCGCACTGGAGGCCGACCC
>JAPLBU010000222.1 GCA_026392575.1 Actinomycetota bacterium
ATCTCGACGGCGCGGGCCGGGGCCATCGGGCCCGACTCCCACACCAGCCGCGCGAGGTCGATGCCCCGCAGGTACTCCATCACGATGAACAGCAGCCCGTCCTCGGTGCGCCCGAAGTCGAATACGTACGTGCCCCAGTCCGGGTGCTCGCCGCGACGCGGATCGGCGTGCTCGTACAGGGCCGTTCCGTCGAAGCGCGCGAGTGCCCACTCGTCCTTCGGGAAGTGTGCGGGCACCCAGTCGACGAGCACGCCGATGCCGGCTTGGTGCAGCGCGTCGATCAGGAAGCGCAGGTCGTCGGGCTTGCCGAAGCGCGAGGTCGGGGCGAAGTACGACGTGACCTGGTAGCCCCACGACGGGCCGTACGGGTGCTCGGCGACGGGCAGGAACTCGACATGGGTGAAACCCGCATCGCGCACGTAGTCGGTGAGCTCCACGGCAAGGTCGCGGTAGTCGAGGCCCACGCGCCAGGAGCCGAGGTGCACCTCGTAGACGGAGATCGGCCGCTTGTGCTGGTCGGCTCGTGCGCGGGCGTCGAGCCAGGCGACGTCTCCCCACTCGTAGGTTGACGTCGACACGACGGAGCCGGTGGCCGGTGGCACTTCGGTGGCGTAGGCGAACGGGTCTGCCTTCTCACGCCACACGCCGTCGCGTCCGAGGATGGCGAACTTGTAGATGGTGCCGTCGCCGATGTTGGGGATGTACAGCTCCCAGATACCGGTGGACCCGAGTGAGCGCATCGGGTGTGCGGTGCCGTCCCAGAAGTTGAAGTCGCCGGTGACGCGTACGCCCTGTGCGTTGGGTGCCCACACGGCGAACGACACGCCGCTGACGACACCGAGCGTGGTCGCGTAGGAGCGCACATGCGCGCCCATGACCTGCCAGAGCTGCTCGTGGCGCCCTTCGCCGATCAGGTGCAGGTCGATGTCGCCCAGGGTCGGCAGGAAGCGGTAGGGGTCGTCTCCCGGGACAATGGAACCGGCGTACTCGACGTCGACGGAGTAGTCGGGCGTGACGGTGCCGGGCAGTGCCACGACCCAGACCCCGCGGTGCTCGGGCGCGAGGGGCGTGCGTCCGTCGGGTGTGACGAGGGTGACCGAGTCGGCTCCCGGCCGAAGGACGCGCACGGTCACCGCATCGCCTTCGGCGTGCGGGCCGAGGATCGAGTGCGGATCGTGGTGCCAGCCATCGACGAGCCGGTCGAGATCGAGCACGGAGACCTCACGTGGGGTGGGTCCGGTCGGTGTCTGCGACATGTGTGCTCCGGTGGCGAGGGGGTGGCGGGCTCGGGCGGCGATCGGTCAGATCCGGCGGACGTGCACGACATGGGCGACGTGCTCCCATGGTCGCAGGCGGACGAAGGCGCTGGTACCCCACGTCCAGGTGCTGTCGGTGACGAGGTCATGCGCGATGAAACGTTCGTTCGCGGGCAGTCCGAGTGCGTCGAGGTCCCACCAGATGGTGGCCTCCCGCTCGCGACCCGGGTCGAGCGTGCAGACGACGAGCACGATGTCGTCGCCGTCCTGCTTCGAGTAGGCGATGACATCGCCGCTGTCGGTGTTGTGGAATCGGAGCGACCGCAGGTCCTGCAGTGCCGGGTGTGCGTGCACGATCGTGTTCAGCACGGTGAGGTAGGGCGCCAGTGTGCGTCCCTGCTTGCGCGCCAGCTCCCAGTCGCGGGGGCGGTACTGGTACTTCTCGGAGTCGAGGTACTCCTCGCTGCCGGG
>JAPLBU010000063.1 GCA_026392575.1 Actinomycetota bacterium
GGAGTTCCACGTCGGCTGGTCGGCGGTGAAGTACTGCCCAGGGACGCTGAACCGCTCGCCCTCGAAGTTCATGCCGCACCAGTACGAGCCATCATCGTGACGAAGGAACTGCACCCAATCGAATACCGCGCGCGACCGCTCGCCCTCGCCGATCGCGTCGAGGGCCATCACGAGCTCGCACGTCTCCGCCGCGGTGATCCACGGCCGGTCGGAGACGCATCGAACGCCCAGTCCCTCAACAACGAACGTGTCCCAGCCGTCGTCGATACGTCGACGGGCCACGTCACCCCGAAGCACGCCCCCGAGGATCGGGTAGTACCAGTCCATCGCCCAGCGGGACTTGTCGAGGAAGGCATCAGGACGGTGGGCGATCGCGATAGCCAGCGCACCCATCGCAAGCTCCCAGTCCGGACGCTCCTGGCGCATGCGGGATGCGATCGCCAGGGCGCAGCGCAGGCTGAGGTGGATGCTGGACGATCCCGTCAGCAGCGAGCCATCGGCAGGATCGTCAGCGCGCCATGCGATCGCCCCCGTCGGCGACTGGAACCCGAGCACGTGGTCGAACACTGCCTCGACGACCGGCCACATCCGGTGCAGGAAGGCATCGTCATCCGTCGACAGGTAGTGATGCCACACGCCAACAGCGATGTATGCCGACACATTGGTGTCGAGCGTGCGGTCGCTGACCTCGTCGCCGACGTAATACGAGTACCAGCCACCGTGCGGCAGTTGATGAGCCTGCAGCCAGGCATAGGCGCGGGCAGCATCGTCGTGCCGGCCGCCGACGTCG
This sequence comes from Actinomycetota bacterium, assembly GCA_026392575.1. Lineage (GTDB taxonomy): Bacteria > Actinomycetota > Actinomycetes > S36-B12 > S36-B12 > UBA10649. The sequence goes on from JAPLBU010000063.1 coordinate 791, forward strand.
AGGGCCATCGCCGCCTCGACCATGTTCCACGGATCCGCCTTGCCGCCGGGCACCCACGGGATGCAGCCGTCAGCGGCCTGCGCCGACGCGATCGCGTCGACGGTCTGCTGCAAGGCCTCGGGGGTCAGCATCAGCGCGGCTTCTCCGCGTAGACGATGAGGCTCTTGCCGATCACCGGATTGAGCAGGTCGTCAAGCACGCGCAGCAACGGCGGGTTCTTCATGATCTGCCAGACCAGCACGTCGTGGTAGCGGCGGGCCACCAGCCGGTCGGCATTGTCGACTCCGCCCGCGCAGCGGATCCACCAGTACGGCGAATGCAGCGCGTGGGCGCGTCGCGATCCGCGCACGCGCAGACCAGCTGCCGCGAGCTTGCCCTCCAGCTCGTCCTGCGCGTAGATGCGGATGTGCCCGCCCGGGAAGTCGTGATACGCATCGTCGAGTGCCCAGTTGATGCGCTCGGGGAAGCGCGCGGGCACGGTGACGGCAATACGCCCACCGGGCGCGAGTACCCGCACGAGTTCGTTGATCGCATCGACGTCATCGGGGATGTGCTCGAGTACCTCAGCCGCAATGATCCGATCGAAGGAGCAATCGTCGAACGGCAGCGCGAGCGCATCTCCGTGCACGGTCGTTCCGGTGGCACCGTCGGGCACCTCGCCCGCCTCGGACATCGCCGCCATCATGATCTCGACACTCGCGAGCTCGTCCTCGTCGGCATCGAAGGCCACGACATCGGAACCGCGGCGAAGCACCGCGAATGCGTGGCGGCCACCACCACACCCCATATCGAGGAGCGTGTTGCCCTCCGCCACCCCCAGCAGATCCAGGTCAACGGTCAGCATGCGCCCGCTGCGACTTCTGCTCGGCAAGCTCGGCGCGCCACATTTCAACCAGTCCGACCGCATGCGCGCGCCACGTGAATCGCTCCAGAACGCGCAAGCGACCGCTCTCGCCGAGTCGCGCCCGCTCCTGCTCGTCGGAGAGCACGTCGACGAGCGCGGCTGCCAGAGCCGACGGGTCGCCGGGCGCCACGGTGCGCGCACTCTCGCCATCCGGTCCGACAACCTCGGGAAGTGCGCCACCCGTCGTCGCGACAACAGGAACGCCGCATGCCATCGCCTCGACGGCGGGCAGCGAGAAGCCCTCATACAGCGAAGGAACCACCGCGACCTCAGCCTCGGCGTAGAGCTCGACGATGCGCTCATCCGTGACACCGGTGACGAACTCAACCGCGCCGTCCAGCCCGAGGCTGTCGATGAGCGCGGGCATGCCGCTGCCCTCCTTCAGCCGGCCGATGACAACGAGGTGCGCCTGGGGGCACTCGACACGCACCTTCGCAAGCGCCTCCAGCAGGAAGGTGAGGCCCTTCAGCGGCACGTCGGCACTGGCCGTCGTCATGAGTCGACCGGGGATGCGTGCGATGTGCGGCATCGGTCGGAACCGCGCCTCGTCGACGCCGATCGGCACCACGGTCATGTTCGCGACCGGCACGCCCATCTGCGCGGCGATGTCGCGACGGCTCGACTCGGACACTGTGACGATCCGCGGGATCTTCTTCGCCACACCTATCTGCATGCCGAGGAAGCCGTACCAGCGTCGCAGCGACAGCCGACGACGGAACGAGCCCGCATGCGCGAGCTCCAGTTCACGGTCGACGGTGATCGGGTGGTGGATGGTGGCCGTCACCGGCCAGCCGTCCTTCATCATCCCCAGGATGCCGGTGCCCAGGCACTGGTTGTCGTGCACGAGGTCGAAGTCATCACGACGGCCCTTCAGGAGCCGGCGGGCCCGCTGGCTGAAGGCCCAGGGCTCCGGGAAGCCAGCCGCACACATGATGGCGAACTCGCGCATGTCGACGGTGTCGCGGAACTCGGACATGTGCGGGACGCGGAACGGGTCTGGCTGCCGGTAGAGGTCCAGACCGGGCACCTCGACGAGCTGTGCCGGATCGTCCATCTGGGGCCACGGCTGGCCCGACAGCACCTCGATGTGATGCCCGAGCGCTGCGACCTCGCGGGCGACGTAGCGGGTGTAGACGCCCTGACCGCCGCAGTGCGGATTGCCTCGGTAGACGAGCCAGGCAATGCGCAGGGGTTGGGACACGATGGCGAACCTACCCAACGGCCTGCCGAGCGTCCGGTCGCGGCTATCCTTTTGAGGCACCTCGCGGGTGTAGCTCAATGGTAGAGCCCCAGCCTTCCAAGCTGGCCATGCCGGTTCGATCCCGGTCACCCGCTCCAATGGATAAGGCCCCCCGTTCTTTGGGGGGCCTTATCCATTGGATCCAGCAGGACGCCCGGGATCGGGAGGAGCCGAGCGCCAGCGAGGCGACGGACCCGGTCACCCGCCCCCACGAGCCGAGCGCCAGCGAGGCGACGGACCCGGTCACCCAATGTTCCGGGCACATGCGGGACAAATCGTGAATCCTGCCCGTTTCCCCGCCTCTCTTTACCCGTTTCTCCCGGAATCCGGGAGAAACGGGTGAAGAAGGGGGCGGAAGGGGCGTTCATTGACCATTTCTCCCGGTGCTGCCTCGGGTCTCCGGTCACCCGTCCCAAGGACTCTCGCGCACGGACTAGATCGAGTGGGTGCGCTGCCAATGAATCTGCACCACATGAGCCACCCGGGTGGCCGCGCCCGCAGCCCGACCGAGAGGACAACGACGGCCATCAGCAGAAGGCGGGCGGTGGTCTCCCACGGCGCCCCGTCCGCGCCGAAATCGAAGGGGAAGACGACGAGAATCTCCGCCGCCACGATCAAGTCGAGGAGTGCGATGAGGTAGTCGCCCACAGGCCGGAACCGGCCCGCCCCGTCAGCGAGATAGAACAGATGCGCCACGATCCGGGCCACGATGCACAGGTTGACCAGCCAAAGGACACTGCCAAAGGACGACGCAAGGAAGGGCACGGCATGCCAGCCCGGAATGGCGTTCAGGGCAATCAGCACGGCCAGCCAGAGGACCTCGGCGGTGACGTGGAATGCCACGCTGCCGTTCCGGCGGGGCGTCGGTCGCCACTGGCGACCACTCACCTGTCGATACATGACCGCCCCTTCCCGTCATCCCAAAGGCGCCCACGGCGGTGCGCCCGCCTCTCGGCATGGGTATCGGCCCGCATTGCAGGTAACTGAACGCCGGGGGAATTCCTCGAACGGGGGACGCGCGGACCGCGCACCCTTGGTAGTCTCCGCCGCAGGCGAGCACCCGACACCACCCCGTCCGCTCGCGCCCCTTACTAGGAGGAACCACCATGGCAATCGGCCCCGTCGACGTCTACGTCATCGGCTTCCCCGGCAATAAGTTCTCCGGCCAGATCGTTCCGGCCATCATGGAGCAGGTCGAGGCGGGCGTCATCCGCGTGCTCGACGTCCTGTTCGTCATGAAGGGTGCAGACGGCACCGTCGTCACCCTGGCGATCGAGGACCTCGATGCCGACGGCGCTGCATTCGCCGAGCTCGACATCACCTCCCCCGGCGCACTCAATGACGAGGACGCCGACGAGATTGCTGACAATCTCCCGCACGACAGCTCGGCGCTGCTCATCGCGTACGAGAACATCTGGATGACCAACATCGTCCTGGCCTTCGCCGCAGCAGAGGCGGTCGTGATCAACCAGGTTCGCATCCCCGTCGACGTCGTCGCCGCCGTCATCGACGCCGGCTGACACTGACCC
>JAPLBU010000201.1:0-1189 GCA_026392575.1 Actinomycetota bacterium
GTAGTGTTCGGTCAGGCAGTAGGCACCGGACGTGAGGGGGTCGCATGGGCAAGGAACCGGCGCGCCCGCGATTCGATCCCGAGCGCAGGCAGCGGATACTTGAGGCGGCCGCCGACCTCATCGCCGAGCGTGGCCTGCATGCCGTGCGCGTCTCCGACATCGCCAAGCGCATCAGCACGACGAACGGCACGGTGCACTACTACTTCCCCACCAAGGACGATGTCCTCGACAGCGCCATGACGTGGGCCGTCGAGCGGGCCGTCGAACGGCAGGGTGCTGACCTACGCGCCATCGACAGTGCCTACGACCGACTCGTCCGCCTCACCGACCTGCAGTTGCCCACGACGACGCAGGTCATGCAGGAGTGGTCGATCTGGCTGCAGTACTGGAATGAGGCGAGTCTGAGCCCCACCCTGCGCCCCGCGCATGCCGAGTACTACGGCCGGTGGCGGGCGATGGTGCTGGCGATCGTCGAGCGCGGGCAGCGGCGCGGCGAGTTCCGCGGCACTGATGCCGCAACATTCACCGACCAGTTCTCCTGCCTGTTCAACGGTGCCGGGACGCAGGTGCTCGCGGGCTCCCTGTCGCCTGAACGCATGCGGGAGATCGTCATCGGGTTCATCGACACGAACCTGGTGAGCCCATGAGCGCGAATCCGATTGAGGGGCAGCCGGTCACCCTCGATGATGCGTGGTTCGACTACAACAACCACCTCACCGACTGGGCCTACGGACGCGTCCTTTCCGATGTCAACGAGACCGTTCTTGACCGGCTTGACCTCGGCGCGGCGTACCTCGCGCGGACGGCACACTCCCTCTTCACCGTCGACACGCGCATCCGCTATCTCGCTGAGGTTCGGCACGGCGATCACCTGCTCGGCCGCACATCCCTCTCGGATGTGGGTGGCAAGACCCTGCGATTGGTAACGGATCTGGTCCGCGACGACGGCACCGTCGCGGCATCGGCCGAATCGACGTACCTCCATGTCGACCACGCGACGGGGCGCACGTCCCCCTTCGACGAGTCAACGGCCGAACGTCTCGCCGCCGGAGTGGCCGACTTCTAGCGGCCGAGCCACTGCGGAGGTCGCCGCTCGGCGAAGGCAAGCGGTCCCTCCTGAGCGTCCTCGGATGAGGCCACCGACGCGTAGATGGTCAAGTCGCCCGATCGCATGAGCGCATAGCCATCC
>JAPLBU010000201.1:1292-1783 GCA_026392575.1 Actinomycetota bacterium
GCCATCCGCCACGTCAAGGGCTTCGGTCGCCTCCAACACCTCGAGGACAGCGCCGACGGCCAGGGGCGCCCCGGTGACTGCCCGCTCTGCCAAGCCGATCGCCGATGACAGCAGTGCCGCGGCAGGGACGACGTCATTGACCAGGCCCCAACGGTGGGCCTCTTCCGCACTCATCCGCCGGCCCGTCAGCAGCAGTTCCAAGGCCACGGCCCTCGGGAGTCGCCGCGGCAGCCTCAGCAGTCCGCCAGCATCGGCGACGAGCCCCAGAGTCACCTCCGGCACCGCGAATTCCGCTTCATGGGTGCACACCGCCAGGTCGCACGCGAGCATGAGTTCGAAACCGCCACCAATGGCAAGTCCATTGACCGCCGCGACCAGAGGCTTGCGCCGTCCGGTGTACTCCGTGATCCCGGCGAATCCCCCGGGCCCCCAATCGGCATCGGCCGCCTCGCCGGCGACAGCGGCCTTGAGATCCCACCCCGCCGAGAAGA
>JAPLBU010000398.1:0-3763 GCA_026392575.1 Actinomycetota bacterium
ATCAGCCGCGACACGATCCACGGCGATACTCGTACTGGGCGTCTGAATCGCATAAACCGCGGCGTCTACCGCATCCCTACTGCGGCCGACGATGGACTAGTTCCGCTTCGAGCCGCTTACCTCCATCTCGGGCCGGAGTCGACCGCCGTCCTCGGGGCCGCGCAACGACTCTTCGGGATCCAAGGAGCAGACGGCACCCGACCGCCCGAGTTTGCGCTGCCGCCGGGACTTGAGAAGCGGCAGCGCGCAGATCTGCGTCTCCGCTTCTGGCGCATCCCCGAAGACGAACGCACCACTACCGCCGGGATACCCGTAACGAACGTCCATCGGACGCTGGCGGATTCGTGCCGGCTCCTCTCACGTACGCAGGCGGTGTCCAGCCTCGACTCAGCCCTGTTCCTCGGGCTCATCCGCCCAGAGGAACTGCCTGCTCTGGCCGCTTTGATGGCGCGCAAGCCGAATTGTGTCGCCGGTCGGCGACGCCTTCTCGAGGCCCGCGTCGGGGCACAGTCTCCCCTGGAGACTCGCGTGCGTCTCCGCGCCAACGATGCAGGGCTTCGGCCCGATGCGCTGCAGGTGCCCATCCATTCAGGATCGGGCGCCCTGCTCGGCTACGGGGACATGGGCTACCGGCTGCCTCGCGGTGGGTGGCTCATCGTCGAGGCCGACGGCCGCTTCGTCCACGAGCTGCCAGCGGCGGTGCTGCACGATCGCCACCGACAGAACTCGTTCCTGTCCCACGGCAATGCGGACATCGTTCGCTTCACCTGGTCGGACACCATCGGCACTGCGTACGTCCCGAGCGTGCTCGGCCCGATCCTGAACTCCGCCGGCTGGCGACCAAACCAGTCCCGGTCTTGAGGTTGGTGGCGTTTCGGGTCTCCCGAAACGCCACCAACCTCAAGACCGACGGGTTGGGGCTAGACGCCGGCACGGACAGCGTGCAGGCGGACATTCTGCAACAAGCCGATGGCTATCCAGGTGGCCATCATCGACGTGCCTCCGGCCGACACCATGGGCAGCGGGATCCCGGTGATGGGCATGATGCCCAGGGACATGCCGATGTTCTCGAACATCTGGAAGGCCAGCCACGCGACGATTCCGGTGGCCACCAGCCGCCCGTACATGTCGTCGGCCCGATAGGCGATGACGACGGCCCGCCACAGCACGATGCCGAGAAGCAGGATCAGGATGGCCGCACCGACGAAACCGAGCTCCTCCCCGGCCACCGTGAAGATGAAGTCGCTCTCGTTCACCGGCACGAACTTGCCCTGGGTCTGCGGCCCCTGGAACAGCCCGTAGCCGAACATGCCACCGCCCCCGATAGCAATCCGCGCCTGATTGGAGTTGTATGCCGCGCTCGACATATCGGCCGTCGGATTGATGAAGGACGTGAGCCGCTGGACCTGGTATTCCTTCAGCAGGCCCAGCTGGATCGCAAGCAGGATGCCAACCACGGCACCGCTGATCAGGCCGATCACCCACCGTGTGCGAGCGCCGGACACCGCGATGATCGACAGGGCGACCGACCCGAGGATCAGGACCGTGCCGGTGTCGTTCTGGACCAGGATGATGAGAATCGGAAGGACGGCCAACCCGACGGCGATGAGCACGTCACGGTCCCGAGGCTCGCTTTCGGCGTCGCGCTTCTCCCCCAGGATCACCGCCATCATCAAGATGACCGCCACCTTGGCGAACTCCGAAGGCTGGAGAGTCATGCCGCCCGGCAGGTCGATCCAGGCGCGCGCGCCGGCGATCGTGGCCCCGATGCCAGGGACGAATGGGAGGATGAGGAGGAAGACAGACAGCCCATAGATGATCGGCGTGTAGGCGCGCAGCCATCGGTAGTCAATGCGAGAGGCGACGAAACCGAGGGCGATGCCGATGGCAACGTTGATCAGATGGCGCTTCAGGTAGGACTGCGGATCACTGTCCGATGCCATGTCGGCCCGGCTCGCTGACCATACGAGCATTGACCCGAACACCGTCACGGTGAGCGCAGCGATCAGCAGGATCCAGTCGAGGTCACGCCAGTAGCCCGAACCACCCGAGCCGCGCGACATCGGCCGGGTCCGCATGTCAGAAGCGAAGATCGAACTCATCAGCCGGAAGCTCCCGCCTGCGGGCGACTCGGGGCGACACCCGCATTGCGACCCTTGGGCGTGACCGGAGTGCCGTCGGAAAGAACGATCGGCAAGTCCGCCTGCGGCTCACCCCCGACGAGGATGCTGTCCTGTGGGCGCACCACGCCATTCTTCACCCCGAACAGCTCCTCGTAAATGCGGCGTACGCTCGGCCCGGACGTCTTCGACCCAGTACCGCCCTCGGTCACCATCATGACGATGGCGTACTTGGGCTTGTTCGCCGGCGCATAGGAGGCGAACCACGATGTCGACGCCTTATCTCCGGTCACCTGTGCGGAGCCGGTCTTGGAGGCCACCGGAATCTGGTCGAGCGGGAAGCCCAGGAACGGGGTCTCGCCCGACCCATCGGTGGTGACGCCCGGCAGTGAGTTGCGCAGGAACTTGATAGCGGACTTCGGTACGTCGACCTTCCCCTTCAGGATCGGCGGGAACTCCTTGACCACCTTGCCGTCGGCACTGACGATTCCCTTGGCGACCTGCGGCTGGAACAACTTCCCGCCGTTCGCGACGGCCGCGTAGACCATGGCCATCTGCAGAGGCGTGACGGTTGTGTCGCCCTGCCCGATGGCCGCGTTGAGCGCATCGCCCGCACGCCACTGGTAGCCGTCCGTGCAGTTCTCCTTGTCCAGGGCCGTGAAGTAGTCCGCCAGCTTCGGGTCGGTCTTGCGGGTCTCCGGATAGCCCGTCTGCGCATTGCGACACCAGGTGTCCTTCATGGCCTCCCAGTTCTGGCGCTTGAACTCGCGGCTCGAGATGCGGCCGGCGGCCTCACCAGGCAGGTCGATGTCCGTCGCCTCGCCGAGCCCGAACGTGGCAGCAGCCTCGGCAATCGGGTCGGGGGCATCGCTGCCGGCATCGGGACCGCCCGCCTGCTGCCACATCTTGCGCGCGATGCCATAGAAGACCGTGTTGCACGACACCTCGAGCGCCCTCGTCAGCGAGATCGGCCCATACGCTGCCGACTCATAGTTGCGAAACGTCTGCGGGCCGATGGTCAGCGAACTCGGACAGTCATAGCTGCCGTACAGGTTGAAGCCGTCCTTGCCCGCCGCTGCGGTGCTCACGACCTTGTAGGTCGAGCCCGGTGCGAACTGGCCCTGGTAGGCGTTCGATGACAGCGCCTTGGTGTCGATCAGGTCCTGGTACTGCTTCTTGCTGACGCCGCCGATCCAGATCGATGGATCGTAGGTCGGGTAGCTCGCCATCGCCAGGATGCGACCGGTCTGCACGTCGACGACCACGGCCGCCCCCGACTTGCCTCCATAGCCCTGCTGCTGGGCCCGGCGCACTGCTGCCACCAATTGCGCTTCGACGAGGGCCTGCAGTTTCGCATCGATGCTCGTGACGACGTAGTCACCCGCGACCGGCGCCTGCTCCTCGAGGGTTCCCGTCACGTGACCGGCGGTGTCCACAGCAAGGGTCGTGATACCCGGCTTGCCGCGCAGTTGTTCGTCGTACACCTTCTCCACGCCAGAACGGCCGACGACATCGGTGCGACGCAGTCGATCGGACGCCTGGCTGTCACCCTGCGCCTGCAGTTGCTCCTCGGTGACCGGGCCGAGATAGCCCAGCATGTGCGCCGCATTGACATTGAATGGCGACGGATACTCCCGGATAGC
>JAPLBU010000398.1:3822-4628 GCA_026392575.1 Actinomycetota bacterium
CGGATACTCCCGGATAGCCTCGAGCCGCGCGGCCACACCGGGGAACTCGCGGCGACGCTCCATGATCGTCAGGGCCGTCTGGGCGTCCACATCGCTGACAACCGGCACGGGCTGGTAGGCCGAACCGTTCCAGCAGACCGGCGGTGGCTTCGCGCCTTCGGTTCCGCAGGGCGTGAGACGGTCGTTGATCTTGTTGACCGGCATGTCCAGGATGTTCGCAAGGCGACGGACGACGGCGGCGCCATCGTCCTTCTCTGCAGCCAGCGTCTGTCGGTCGACCGTCACGACGATCGACGTTCGGTTGGCGACAAGCGGGCGACCTGCCTGATCGAGCACGAGACCGCGAACCGCCGGCTCGACGACCTCTCGCACGGTGTTGTCCGCAGCCGCCGCCCGGTACTCGGCGCCGCCGACAACCTGGAGATAGAAGGCGCGCGCCAACAGGGTTCCGAGCAGGGAGATGACCAGCACGGCCAGGACTAGCAGGCGCAGATTGGAGCGCTCGCTCACCAGCCGTCTCCCTTCCGCGTCTCTGCAGCCGTCACCATCGGCTCCGGCCGGATGGGTTCCTAGGTACGACGGTACGACGTCCCTCGCCGCGGCCCGGTTCCTGTTGCCCCGTTATGGGTGATTTGTGGTGAAAATACATTGTTCGGATCAGATCACGAGTACTTCGGGTGTCGCCTTGCGCACTAGCCAGGCCACACCGAGTACCACGAGCGGAGCGAGGATCACTGCGTATAGGGCACTGCTGATGGCCAGCCCGGCGACCTCTCCCCAGGACACCCGCCCGCTGCCCAGCAGGG
>JAPLBU010000219.1 GCA_026392575.1 Actinomycetota bacterium
ACATCATCGGCCTCGAGGGGCTGATCCTCACTCCCGACGTTGTGGACGGCATGCTCAACGGGTCGATCACATCGTGGGAGGACCCGAAGATCGCGGAGGCGAATCCCGGTGTCGACCTGACCCTGCTGCCGGAGATCACCGTCCTCGCGCTCGATCACCCCAGCGGCTCGGTCGAGGCGATGACCGCCTGGCTGGCAAAGGAAGCGCCTACGGTCTGGACCGACGGCGTGACGGGCACGCTGAGCGGCGCCACCACGACCTACCCGACCGTGGCCGACCTGATGGGCGAGTTGACCCTCACTGAGGGCACCATTGCGGTCGTGCCGGTCTTCGAGGCGATCGCCAATGCCGTGCCCGTGGCGACCTTCCCGGTGCAGGACATCGTCGTTGCCCCGGATGACACCCAGCTGCTGAAGGTCGGCGTGGGTGCCACCAACATCACGACGGACGACAAGGGCAACATCTTCGCCAGTCCGGCGATCGGTGGTGTCCCGGTTGAAGGCAACTTCGACCTGGCCGCCTCCAAGATCGTGCTGGCCGAGGGCCAGCCACTGATCGGCTGGCCCGTGGTCGGGGTTGCGCACATGCTGGTCTGTGATGATCCCAGTGATCCCCTGCCGTTGTCGACCGCTCAGTACATCGTCCGACTGGCTGGCCAGGGAGCGCTCGAGACGTTCGGCGTCACGCCCCTTCCGGAGCCGATCCGGATCAAGACATTCGCGCCGTTGAAGGTGACGGTCAATCTGGACGACACGGGGTCGGCCAGTTCGAGTGCGATCCCAAGCGCGAGCGCGAGCCCAGCCCCAACAGCTTCCTGACCCGAGCAGCGAGAAGCGCGCCGCCCTGCTGGGCTGGCGCGCTTCTCGTTCCTATGGGGAGGCTCAGATGAAGAGCAGTTGCGCTCCGTCGGTCATCTCGATGAAGTCGCTGGCGTTGATGATGTCGTCGACGCCATCCCAGAGGTCCTCCTTCTTGAGGTGGTTCATGTCGGCGCTGAGCCGGCAGGCCCAGATGTGACCGCCGGAACCCTTGATGAGCTCGAGGAACTCGGGCACTGCCGGGATCTCAAGATCGTCCATCGACTTCTGCATCATGTGCGTGGCCATGGAGGTCATGCCGGGAAGCGGCGCGAGGGCAGCGGGGATGTGCGTGGCGGTGTTGCCGACCGGTGAGAACTTGAGGTGCTCCATCCGGCCCTTGGTGATCATGTCGAAGCCCCAGAAGGTGAAGAACAGGTGGAGTTCGACTCCCTCGCCGAGGGCGGCGTTTCCGAGGATGAGACCCGGGTAGGCCATGTCCAGAGTGCCCTTCGAGCAGATGATGGCCAGCTTGCGGCCGGCGTGCTCATCGTCATCGAACGCGGGCACGATCATGTCTTGTGTTGCGGTCATGTCTAACTCCTTGGTCTCAGACGCAGCCGTGCGGCTTGGGCAGCCCGGCGATGTAGGCCATCTTCTTGGCGGGCTTCTTCGGGAACAGGACGAAGAGGGTCTTGGTGTCGATGCCGCCGGCCGTCGAGACACGGCGGATGGTGGGGGTCTCGCCCTTGACCTTGAAGTCCTCGCGCAGGAAGCGGATCGCCTTCCAGTGCTCGTCGGTCATGTCGACGCCGATGGCCGTGGCGAGGGCGGCTCCTGTCGCCTCGTCCCACTCGTCGTAGACGGTCATGAAGCCCTCGTCATCGACGGTGACGTCGTGTCCGTTGATGGTCGTGGTTGGCATGTCTTTGCTCCTTCTTCCCTACTTGGCTGCGATGAGATCGGTGCGCTTGCCGGACAGTGACATCAGGCTGCTGATCGGAAGGGGTCGTCCCGGCATCAGCATGTTCCAGTAGACCCAGCGGAAGCCG
>JAPLBU010000276.1 GCA_026392575.1 Actinomycetota bacterium
GCACCTAGGTCGGCCCATCCGACCATGACGTTCCGGGCCGGCGTCCCGGCGACCTTCTCGCTGACGACCGCCCGGCTGCGCTCGACGTCGATGCTGCCGACGATGTCCTCGGCGATCACATCCTCGCTCGGGGCTCCGTCGAGCCGAGCGATGCGCGCATCGTTACCAGCGAGGGCGCCGTCGATCATCTCGTTGACGAGGGAGTCGGCATGCTTGTTGCGCTCGCGCGGCACCCACGTGTAAGTGACCTGGCCGGGCGGGAACGCGTCGCGTGCCCGGCGGGCCAGGTCGCGCATGTCAGGATGCTTGATCTGCCAGCGCCCGCTCATCTGCTCGACGATGAGCTTGGAGTCGAGCCGCATCTCGACGGTTGCCTGCGGGTCGATCTCGAAGGCATGCTCGAGCCCAGCGATCGCACCCCGGTACTCGGCGACATTGTTCGAGACCACGCCGAGGTACTCAGCCAGCTCGGCCAGCACCACGCCGGTTACGGCATCGCGCACGACAGAGCCGTAGGCGGCCGGACCTGGGTTTCCGCGGGAGCCGCCGTCGGCTTCCACGATGAGCGAGCGCGTCATCGGTCTCGCGCCGCGCCTAGAGCCCGGACTCGGGCGTACGGACGAGGATGCGACGGCACTCCTCGCATCGGACGACCGCGTCCGGCGGCGCGGCACGCAGGGCCTCGATCTCCGTCGGCGGAAGGGTCATCCGGCAGCCCTGGCAGGTCGCGCGATGCAGCGGAGCCGCACCGACGCCACCATGGTCGGCGCAGATCTTGTCGTAGAGGGCAACGAGGTCGGACGGTAGCTCGGCCGCGATGAGGGCCCGCTGCTCCTTGACGATGCGGCGCTCCGCATCGATGGCGGCATGCTGCTCGTGGACGCTGGTGGCCACGGTCTCGCGCTCGTCGGCGAGAGCGTCGCGCTCCTCGGTGAGCTGGGCGACCGCTGCCCGCGCACCCTCGACCCGCTCCATGATCTCAAGCTCGATGTCCTCGAGTCCCGACTGGCGGCGAGCCAGCGAGACGAGCTCGGACTGGAGCGACTGGAGCTGCTTGGGGTCACCGATCGATCCGGAGTCGAGGAGCTCACGGTCGTGCTTGGCCCGCTCGAGGACCTGCGCGACATCTGCATCCGCCCGGGATTGATCGAGTTCGAGATCGCCGGCGATCGTCTCGGCAGCCACGACCTGGTCACGCAACCGAGCCAGCCGCGTCTCGAGTTCGGCGAGCCGAGTGGCATCGGGAAGGGTCTTCGCCCGGTGTGCCAGCTGAGAGAGCCGGGTGTCGTGCTCCTGGAGCTCCAGCAGTCGCAACTGCGTGGCGGGTTCGGCGTTCAGCTGGTGCTCCCTCGATGCCGGGTCCAAGGATCCGTCGGGATCGTGGACACGTGGACCTCCACCGTACTGCCGAGGGCTGCGAGGTCGGTTCGCAAGGCACCCGCCGCGACGGGCAGCCACGGCCACTCGCTGGCCCAATGGGCCACATCGACAAGGGCACAGCCGCCATCGACCAGGTGGTCCTGCGCCCGGTGATGACGCAGGTCCGAAGTCACGTATACATCTGCGACACGTGCGGCATCGGCCAGCAAGGCGTCGCCCGCTCCCCCGCACACGGCCACCGTCCGCACAATGGCCTGCTCGTCGCCCGCCACCCGCACCCCGTGATGGGTGGCCGGCAGCGACTCCGCAACACGGTCGGCGAACGCCCCGAGCGTCACTGCCTCTGCGAGCGACCCGATGCGTCCGGTGCCGACCGATGGATCGAGGGCGTCGGGGACGAGGGGTCGGGTGTTGGCGAGCCCCAGAGCGGCGGCGAGCGCGTCAGAGACGCCCGGGTCGGCATGGTCGGCATTGGTGTGTGCGCTGAACAGGGCGATCCCGTGCGAGATCAGGGTCTGGGCGACTCGGCCCTTGTGGTCGAGCGCGGCTACCGAGTGCACACCGCGCAGGAAGAGCGGATGGTGCGTCACGATGAGGTCGGCCTGCAGCATCAGTGCCTCGTCGACCACGGCCATGACCGGATCGACCGCGAAGAGCACGCGCGCGACCGATGCGTCCGGATCTCCACACGTCAGACCGATCGCGTCCCACTCAGCTGCCAGCGCCGCCGGGTAGCGGGCTTCCATGAGCGCAGCGATGTCGCGCACCGTGACCGTTGGGGACATGCCGTCAGGCTACCCACGTGCCTCTCACCCGTCAGGGCCTCGGGTAGCCTCCCTCCGGGCCTATAGCTCAGTTGGCTAGAGCGCCTCCCTTACAAGGAGGATGTCGGGGGTTCGAGTCCCTCTGGGCCCACCACCATCACGTTGAGCGGCGGGCTGTGGGGGTCCCCGCCGCGCTGGAGTCCCCCACAGCCCGCCGTTCAACGTCAAGCGGGGCGCAGAAACTCCCGTAGGCTTCCCCGGAATCGCGCCCGCTGGGGGCGCCTGAAGGGAACTATATGAAGAGCTCCACCCGCATCGGCTTGACCCTCGGTCTCGTCGCCGTTGCCGCTTCCACCCTCGCCGCGTGTTCGTCGGACTCGACGACCAGCGAGGCCACAAGCGCCACAAGCGCCGCCAGCCCCGCCGCCACCGCCTCCATGGTCGGCGGCATGACCGAGTGCACCGAGGCCCTCGTCGGCCCGGCCGCCACTGAGGCAGCCATCGCCCTCGGCGCCGACAACGTCTTCACCCTCGACAACCTCGCCTGCGCCGACGGCTGGGCCGTCGCGAGCGGCATCCTGGGCTCCGGCTCGACGGATGACGACGCCCCTGAGGGCGCACCGACGTCCTTCATCTTCCAGGCGGAGGGCCAGTTCTGGGTCCCGCAGGACAAGGCGAAGGTCTGCGGCAGCGATCCGGCCGCGACGACGGCTCCCGCCGACGCGACCATCCCGGCCGACCTCTACACCGCCGGGTGCGCAGCCGGCTGATCGTCCACGAACGAAACGAAGGGCCGGTCCTCGCGGACCGGCCCTTCGTCATGCTGTCGCTGTTGCTTTGTCGATGACGAAGCTGGCGCGGGTGGCGAAGCCCTTCTCCTCGAGGAAGGCGCCGTAGGCACGCGAGACCGTGCCGTGCGGCCAGAAGTCACTCAGCATCGGGTGAGTCAGGCCCTCCTGCTCGGCGAAGACACGCAGCGAGTGCGCGCTGTCGCACGAGATGCTCAGCACCACGGTGTCGTCATTGACGAAGTCGGTGTAACGGTCGCGGATGGCACACAGTTCACCGGTGCACGTGCCCGTGAAGGCGAACGGGTAGAACATCACGAGGACGTTCTTCTCGCCGCGGTAGTCCGAAAGCGACACCTGCTGGCCGTACTGGTTGGTGAGGGTGAACTCGGGGGCGGCTTGGCCGACCTCAACTGCCATATGGGTCTCCTGGGTCAGTGATTGACGTAGACCCGGGACGTTATCGCTTGGCGCGAGGAGCCACCAATCGGGTGCCCTGCCAGTTCGGACCCGCGCTGATGGTGCTCGTCTGCTGCAGGCCCGCGGTGGGGGCGGCATCAGCGATGTCCTCTGCCTCGATGTGCCCGTCGCGTCCGGGCTTGGGCGTCATGAGCCAGACGACGCCGTGATCGGTCAGCGGCCCGATGGCATCCATCAGGGCATCGACGAGGTCGCCGTCGTCGTCGCGCCACCACATGACCACGGCATCCACGACATCGTCGTAGTCCTCGTCGACGAGCTCACCACCGACGATTCCCTCAATGCCCACGCGCAGTACGTCATCGACATCCTGGTCGTAGCCGATCTCCTGGACGGTGAGCCCGGGCTGCAGCCCGAGCCGACTGGCCCGTTCACGGGCCTCGTCCTCCGCTGCGGCGGTCACATCACTCCTCGACTCGATCGGGGGACCAGCCGTCCCCCTGCTCAGCCGTAGTCCACCGGACCGCGGCCTCCGGCGCAAGCGTCACGGCCGTTTTGTCTGCCGTGTTTCGACGGAGTTCTCCCCCGGGACCACTGCCCGGGGCCTGGCAGCGGACCTCTGAGCGACAATTCCGGGGACATACGGAAGGATGAGTGCACAGCCGCTCGTTCCGATGCCCCTGGCAACCGGTGATCCCGGAAGCCCAGCCGAGTCGAAGGAATCAACGTGACCCCCGGACGTGACCGCGATCCCCTCCTCGCAGGCGGACTCCCCACCCAGTACGTCGACGTCGATCCCGACGAGACCGCCGAGTGGGTCGAGTCCTTCGACAACGTCGTTGACCAGTCCGGCAACTACCGCGCCCGCTACCTGATGCTGTCGCTGCTGCGCCGAGCAGCCGAGCGCAATGTCGGCGTCCCGAGCCTGCGCAGCACCGACTACATCAACACCATCCCGCCCGAGCGCGAGCCGCTGTTCCCCGGCAACGAGGCACTCGAGAAGCGGATCCGCCAGATCATCCGCTGGAACGCCGCGATCATGGTCCACCGCGCGCAGCGACCCGGCATCTCCGTCGGCGGCCACATCTCCAGCTATGCCTCGTCGGCCACGCTGTACGAAGTGGGCTATGCCGTGGTTCTGGCAGTTCCCCACCGTGTCGATGGGCATCGGCCCGCTGAACGCGATCTACCAGGCCCGCTTCAACAAGTACCTCGGGCATCGGGGCATCAAGGACACCTCCGACCAGCACGTGTGGGCGTTCCTCGGCGACGGTGAGACCGACGAGGTCGACGCGGTCGGCGCGCTGACCCTCGCTGCGCGCGAGGAGCTCGACAACCTGACATTCGTCGTCAACTGCAATCTGCAGCGCCTCGACGGTCCGGTGCGCGGCAACGGCAAGATCATCCAGGAGCTCGAGAGCCTGTTCCGCGGCGCCGGCTGGAATGTCATCAAGGTCGTGTGGGGTCGCAAGTGGGACGAGCTGCTGGCGCGTGATCGCGATGGCGCACTCGTCAGCCTGATGAACAACACACCCGACGGTGACTTCCAGACGTACAAGAGCGAGGACGGCGCGTTCGTCCGCGAGCACTTCTTCGGGCGGGATCCCCGCACGGCCAAGCTCGTCAACGGCTGGAGCGACGACGAGATCTGGAGCCTGCAGCGCGGCGGCCACGACTACCGCAAGATGCATGCTGCCTACGACGCGGCGATGAACACCAAGGGCCAGCCCACCGTGATCCTCGCCAAGACGATCAAGGGCTGGACCCTCGGCTCGCATTTCGAGGGCCGCAACTCCACGCACCAGATGAAGAAGCTCACCCTCGACGACCTCAAGGAGTTCCGCGACACCGTGCAC
>JAPLBU010000346.1 GCA_026392575.1 Actinomycetota bacterium
CTCGGTCGAGGATGCCTTCACGAAGATGCATGACGGCGATGTGCTGCGCTCTGTCGTGATCCTGTGACCGGGGCACGGATCGACCACACGGTCACGTCGGGCACGTTCTCCCTCGATGGCGAGACGTTCGATGTCGACAACAACGTCTGGATCGTCAGCGATGGCGACGAGTGCATCGTCATCGACGCCCCGCATGATGTTGATGCGATCCTCGCGCTGGTCGACGGACGTCGCGTGGTCGCGATCGTCTGCACGCACGCCCATGACGATCACGTGCGGGTGGCTCCTGAGTTGTCCGCCGCGACGGGTGCGCCGGTCCTGCTGCACCCTGGCGACGCCGAGCTCTGGGCGCTAACCCATCCCGACGTTCGCCCGAGCGGTGACCTCGCAGATGGGCAGGTCATCAGCGTCGGTGGTGTCGAGGTGCACGTGATCCACACTCCCGGGCATGCGCCGGGATGCTGCTGCCTCTACGTGCCTGACCTCGGTGTCGTGTTCAGCGGCGACACGCTCTTCGCCGGCGGACCAGGGGCCACCGGGCGGTCGTTCAGCGACTTCCCCACTCTCACGGCATCCATCCGGAGTGGGCTGCTCGGCCTGCCACCCGAGACCGTCGTGCATACCGGCCACGGCGACTCGACCACGATCGCTGACGCCGCGGCTCACATAGACGAGTGGGAGGCTCGCGGCGCCTGAGCGCCGTATCTGGGATGATTACCCCGCACACGCACACCCATGTCTGTGCAGCGCGCCCGTAGCTCAATGGATAGAGCAACAGGTTTCTACCCTGTCGGTTGGGGGTTCGAGTCCCTCCGGGCGCACTTTCGTGAAGTGACATCGGCTGTCGATGTCAGCACCCAGAGCCCTCTAGTTCGCCGAACCGAAGCGGTTGTCCCCCGGCGTGGTCGGGAGAGCCAAGAGGACCAGCAGGATCACGCTGCCCACGAACGGGACCAAGACGATCCAATACCACCAGCCGGAGCGATTCGTGTCATGCAGCCGTCGCACCAGCACCGACAGGTAAGGCAGCAGGGTCACCAAAGTGAAGATGCCGCCCGCAAGGAGCGAGACCGTGACAAGGGTGGAGAGTCCACTCCCCGCATCACCTGTTAATCCCCCTGTTGCGATGAGAGGCAGATACAAGACGATGGTCACGATGGCCACGAAGATGACGAACTTCCAGAACTCGGACCGCGATGCACGCCCCTTGAAGGTCGCGTAGTGGGAGTACACGTTCCTGATAGCTGCGGTGAACGTCATGTCCGTTACTTCCTTCCGAGGGACGAGGGTCACAACGCTACCAACCATCACCGGCCTTTGCGCTGCCTTACGAGTCAGCCTTGCTTCCCTGCAGGCGGTGGCATCCAGCGTTCAGTCCCGTGCCGCCATTGATCGAGCCTTGGCGACCTGAACTGACAGCAGTGTCGACAGCACTGTTCAGAAGGAGACCGACGTCCACGACGTGTCTGCCAGTGAGTAGTCCACGCCGAGATACCCGGGAGGACACCAGCGGCGACCCCTGTCGGTTGGGATTCGAGTCCCTCCGGTCGGGGACTAACCGCAGCGTCCCCCGACGAACCTGCCATGCTCAACGTCTCGGGTCGCGCTGCGGCCTATGACACCGGAGGCACCATGTCCCAGGACCAGCTCGACGCCCTCATCGCCCGACTCGCCAGTGACCCCGCCTTCGCCGCAGCACTCGGCGCAGCGACGACGCCGGAGGACGCCCAGCGGATCGCGGCCGAGCACGGCTTCGACGTCACCCCCAGCGAACTCGACGCCGTTTCAGTGGACGAACTCTCCGACGCAGTCCTGGAAGGGGTCGCCGGGGGCGACCGCCCCACCCTTATCGGGTACAACTGCTAGCGAAGGGGACCACGTGGCAGCGCCAACTCGATGAGTGCTCCCAACCTGCCCAACGTTGTGTGATTCCGTTCGTGCGCCCAGGTGCCCATCCACAACGGAGGCGGAGGCGGACTACTGCGCGCGAGTGGCGGTCAGCGTGTAACTCAAGGGGAGCCGCTCGCCTCGTTCGCTCATGCACCACTCCCCGAATGGCTCCCGTGTCGACATCTGGCCAGGCAGTGCCTCCCACGGCACGCTGTCGTGCTCGGTGAATGAGGTGATCGACATCCCCGAGTCGAGTAGTGCGGTGACGATCTCGCCTAGCCCGTGATTCCAGGAATGCGAGATCGACGCAGTTAGGTTGCGTTCGGTCTCTACGTACGACTCGGGCTCATCGAATGTCATGGGAGTTGACGTCTCGAAGTAGGGATAGCCGACGACCAGCGAGTCGGCCACGCCCTCATCAATGGACCAGAGCATCGGGTGACCCTCGCGGACGAAGATTCGTCCGCCCACCGGCATGAGCTCACTGACCACCCGCGCCCACCGGTCGATCCGCGGGAGCCAGCACAGGGCACCTATCCCCGTGTAGACGAGATCGAAGGAGCCCGCACCCAGGAGTTGCACGGCGTCATAGGCATCTCCCTCGACGAAGGTGGCGTCCACCTTGCAGCGGGCGGCGAGATCGCGCGCCGCGGCCACTGCAGAGGCGGAGAAATCAAGACCGGTGACCTCCGCCCCCAGCCGTGCGAGCGAGACGGTGTCAGTGCCGATGTGGCACTGCAGATGCAGGGCGCGAAGCCCTGAGATGTCACCCAGCAAGGGCAGATCGAAGGACACGACATCAGAGAGTGCTTTCGGATCGCCGATCAGGCGATCGAGCCGGTAGCCAGGAGATGCTGCATGCAGGGTCGCTCGTTCGTCCCAGTTCGCGTGATTGTCGGCGCGAAAGGCTTCCCGTCCGCCTGC
>JAPLBU010000178.1 GCA_026392575.1 Actinomycetota bacterium
CCGTTGATCCAATGCGTGATACGTGCGGTCATGGCGTCTGCCTCCGGTTGAGTTGGTGACATTTGATAAGGGACGGGGCAGTGCCGACGATCAGCCCTGCCCCGCCGCGGAGATTCACATTCCAGGAAAGTCAGTCGCGACCGCTGCCCGGAGCGGCCGCACCAACGAGAGCAACGACGTTGCCGAAGACCTCTTCGCCGCGGCCCATCCGTGCGTGGGCCTCAGCAATCTCGTCGAAGCGCACCGTGCGCCCCAGGGCGGGATCGATCTTGCCTTGGACAACGAGATCGTTGTACGCGATCGCCTGAACGTCATTCGTTCCGTGCGAACCCTGGAACCGCTTCTGGCGGGTCCAGTGGTAGCGCAGGTCCACCATCGCGTCATATCCGGTAGTGCCAGCGCAGATCACGACCATGCCGCCGGGCTGACACACGAAGATG
Organism: Actinomycetota bacterium; assembly: GCA_026392575.1. Taxonomy (GTDB): domain Bacteria; phylum Actinomycetota; class Actinomycetes; order S36-B12; family S36-B12; genus UBA10649. Next base: position 441 of record JAPLBU010000178.1, read on the forward strand.
CTCGTCGGCACCGTAGCGGCTCCGGGATGCTCGAACACGATCGCCGGGTCCGTCCGTGAACCGACAATGTCCCAGACCGCCTTACCGAATGCGCGTGCACCAGCAGTCCATTGCTTCTGCCCTGCGGCATCATCGACCAGCGGGGGAATCCCCCAGTGATCAAAGTCGTTGCGGTTAATCCAGCCGGCTGCACCGAATTTCTCAGCGTAGGCACCACGCTCAGCATCCGAGACCACGGCCACGGGGATGGCCCCCGCGAGCTTCGCGAGCTGTGTCGCCTGGGTCCCCAGCCCACCGGATCCGCCCCAGACCAGGACAACATCACCCTCGGAGACCGTGTTGCCTGCCCATCCATGGAGCATGCGGTAGGCGGTTGTGCCTACCAGTGTCGGAGCTGCCGCCTCCTCCCACGTCAGGTGGGCAGCCTTGGGAAGCACCTGATGTGCCTGCACTCGGGTGAACTGTCCGAAGGATCCGTAGTTGGTGTCGTATCCATAGATGCGCGCCGATGGCGCGATCATCGGGTCGCGCCCGCGAAGAACCCAGGCATCATCGGCATCCCACCACCCGGGATGCGTCACCACGTGCTGGCCGACCTCGATACCGGTCACATTCGATCCGACGGCATAGACGATTCCGGACGCATCGGAACCACCGATGTGGAAGTCCTCGGTCTCCCCGCGACGCTGCCGCGTGGAGATCTGGTCAACGGGGTAGCCACGAGCCGCCCAAACGTTGTTGAAGTTGATGCCGGCTGCCATGACACCGATCAGGACCTCGTCCGGCCCGATCTCCGGTGTGCGCACAACCTCGGGAAGGAACGCTGTCGAAGGTTCACCGAATCGGTCCTGCCGAATGACCTGCGCATGCATGAACTCGGGCACCTCGCCAACCGGCGGAAGCTGTCCTACGGGACTGGCTTCCAACCCAGCCGTGGCGACAGGAACTCGATCGCTGGTCTCAGTACTCATTGGGCTACTCCTCTGGTGTGGGGCAATCCGGCAGACAGGTTGGATGGATGCATCGGTCGAAAGGCGAGCTCAACTGGGAGGAACCCTCAGGTCAGACGGAGGGGACCCCATACGTGTCGGCGTGGGATTGGATTGACTCCGCCAGCAGTTCAAGGGTGCTTCCGAGTGCACTATCGGCATGCACACCCGCAAGGAGAAGTGCTTTGGCTCTCGCATAAGTGTCACGGGTCGAACCGCTCGCGAGACTCGCCGCGAGGTCTGTCGCTACGCGAGCGGCACCGCCCTCCTCGACCACCTTCATGATCAGTCCCGCGGCGAGCGCCTCGGCCGCGGTGAGTCGGACCCCGCCGAGAAGCACCGCCTGAGCTCGCGCGAGGCCGATCGCACGCGTCAGACGGAAGGTGCCTCCCCAGCCAGGCAGCATGCCCTTTGTGACTTCCGGCAACCCGAATTGCGCACCCTCGCCAGCAACACGAAGGTCACAGGCCAGAGCGAGCTCCAGACCGCCTCCCAGCGCATATCCCTCGATCGCCGCGACGACAAGGCACGGGTGTTCCTCGATCGACCGCATAAGCGCCTGGCCACGGGCCGTGTGCTCGATGCGCTGGTCAGCTGTCATCTCACGCACCGCCTTGAGATCCGAGCCGGCGCAGAAGGCAGCCGTTCCAGAGCCCGTGAGGACCAGAGCGCGAACCTCAGACGAGGTAGCTGCTTCTCGCAGCATCGCGTCGAGCGCGTCTATCGTCTCGTTGTCGAGTGCGTTCCGGCGCTCGGGTCGCGCGATTGTCGCAACCCAGACGGTGCCATCTTGGATGTCCCGACGAACTTCGAGCGACAAACTCATATTCCGAAAACCCGCTTGGCGTTATCCGACATGACAGCCTGCAGGGTTTCCGGCTTGAGACCCAGTTCCTTAACCTGCTTCATGCTCTCCTCGTGGCGCACGAGCGGGTAGTCGGTACCCCAGATCGTCTTGCTCCGCCCGCGACGCGAATCCATGAATTGGAGCATCTCCGGACGCCAGTACTTGGGTGCATAGCCCGAGGTCCCCAGGTAGACATTTGGGTGCTTTGAGGCAAGCGCGATGGCCTCCTCCACCCAGGGCCAGCCGGTGTGTCCGCAGACGATCTTCAGATTGGGGAAGTAGAGCGCCACCTCGTCCAGGAGCATCGGTCGCCCAACCTCGCCAGGCATGAAATCGAGTGTGTGGCCCATCGACACGGTGACGGTGGCACCCAGCTCTTCGCACTTCGCGTAGTACGGGAAGTACCACGCGTGGTTCGGAGGCAACCCGAAGCCGTGCGGGTGGATGTGCAGGCCCTTGAATACCTTGTGCAGGATTGCGTCCTCCATCTCGCGAACACCGTCCATGCGCTTACGCGGGTTCACGCCGTACCAGCCGAAGATCCGGTCGGGGAACTCCTCGTGGGCCTCCGCAACCTCCCAGACGTACGTCTCCTCGATCGCATGCTGATTCCAGTAGTCCCACGTCAGCAATGTCGGAATGATGATCTGGCCGATCCCAAGCACTTCGAGATTCGCCATGAACTCCTTGACGGAGTAGCCACGCAAGTCTTTGAGCCGCCCAATGGACTCGAAGATCCCGCTTTCCGAACTATCGAAGAAGTTGCGTCGAATGTTGTCTTCAGTGAAGTGCCCACACATGAAGTCGACGGCGAGGGGTGCGGTCATGGGGTGCTCCTTAGGGATCGGGAGTTCATCAGCAGGACCAGGCGTGACGCGTCAATGACACCGCACATCTGCTCCAGCAGAGCGACCCTATCGATCGATCGATCGATCGTCAAGGAATTTGTGCACCACAGGTGCCCAACGGGAAGCACACGCACCAGCTGTCAAGAAGACGGACTAGACGCCTCGGCGATCCCCTCAAAGAAGAGGCCCACGTACTCTGCGGAAATCGCGTTGAGTGTCAGGCGTCCCTTGGGTCGGTACCAGTTGGCTACATCGGTGATGGCTCCCAGGATCGCTCGGGTCGTCAGCCGCGCATCCGTTGCGCGGAGCTCACCTGCCTTCTGCCCCTCAATGATGATCGCGCGAAACATCCCCTCGTAGTTGTCGCGCATCTCCAGGATCAGCTGGAGGTCGTCGCCCTCGAGCGACCGGAGCTCGGTGTCCGCAACAACGGCTTCCTTGAGGTGATCGGCATGGAACATGATGTGGGCGTGCACCGCCGCCTCCAACTGCTCACGAGCCGACGGCAGATCATCGATGGCTTCCGCAACCCGCTCAGTCATCTCCTGCATTGCTGTGGTCATGATCGCCATCAGCAGGTCCTGCTTGCTCGGGTAGTAGTGGTACAGCGTCGACATCTGCACCCCGACAGCACGTGCGACGTCACGCACGGAGGTTCCGTGATAGCCCCGCTCGAACATGAGATCCACGGCCCGCGCGTACGCGAGTTCCCCCGTCGTCTTGTCACTACGGGCATGTACTGCCGACCGCGCCATGTTCCCCTGCCTCCACCCCGTCGATCGTTCGACCGCCTGATAGTAGCCGCTCAGGGGCTAGAAGGCTCCGGCCTGCTCAGTACCGCATCCAAGCGTTGACGGGTTCCCTCGTCGCGGAGGAGTCGCCGGTTGGCGTCGATCTCAAATGCCGCTGACACAGACAATGTTGCTCTGGCCGACAGGCGGAGAGCATGAACCGTCGCTGCAACACCGCTCGGGGGAAAGCCAGCTATCTGAGTAGCCAATTGAATCGATGCCTTCACGGCCGCGCCATCCGCCGCGACCAGGTCGCATAGCCCGATCCGGTGGGCCTCGTCGGCATCCACCGTCGCATTGCTGAGGATCATCCACGAGGCTCGGCCGTGCCCGATTAGTCGCGGAAGCCGCCAGGTCAGTCCGCCGGTCGGAACCAAGCCATGCGGTATATCGGCCGCGCAAAGTGTCGTCGAGGGTTCGGCCACCCGGATGTCAGCCATACACGCCAACTCCAGACCACCACCAAACGTCAGTCCGTTGAGTGCAGCAATTACGGGAAATCGAATCCTGGATATCACATCGCCAAGGTCGGCATATGCCGCGAGGTAGTGATGAGTCTCCTTCGCGGTCAGCTTCTGTAGCGCACGCAAGTCACCACCCGCGCAGAATGCGCGCCCCGATCCCGTGAGTACCACAGACCGTACGTCATCTCGCATCCCCAATCGTTCGAACAAATCGATTAGGGCGATCATGTCTCTCGGTCGTAATGCATTGAGCACCTGTGGGCGCTCGAGTGAGACCAATGCAACCCCTGGGGCAACAATGTTCAGAGACGGCGCTCCGAGACTGTTGTCGTCTTCGCTCATTGAGTCCCCTCTTCGCGATTCCCTGGAGCCAAGACACCAACAGTCACTTAGTCGCGACTGCGCTCGTCCGTCCAGCGCGCGACCTTGTACTCACTGTGCTCCACCGAGCCAAGAACCACATCGAACCGCAGCCCCGTCGCGTGACGGAGCGCTTCGGCCACCGCCTCAGCCTTGCCGATCTCGGAGTCGGGCATATCCTCAGCGAGCATCACCGTCACCTGTGCAACGTCCGCCTCACCCCTACTGGACAGGCGAATGTGGTACTCCTCAACGCCCGGCACGGAGAAGACGGCCTTGTCAACAGCCTGGGGGTACACGTTGATGCCCTTGATCTTCTTGACTCCGTCGGTTCGCCCGATGGTGCCAACCTCGATACCCGAGAATGCACGGCCGCACGCACAGGTACCCGCAGCACGGTAGATCCCCCCGTCGTACAGTCGACATCGGATGAGCGGTGTGTCGCGGTGATACAGGCTCGTCACGAACATTTCGCCATACTCCCCGTCGGCGACCTGCAACCCCGTGACCGGGTCCAGCACCTCCACTAGGACGAACGGATCGATCGCGTGCAGCACTCCGGGTGATTTGGCTGATCCGAATCCGTGCTCGCAGGAGAAGAGGAAATCCGCCCGCATCTGCGCACACCCGAATCGGTCGAAGGCCTTCGCCCCCCATGCCTCTTCAAGCCGTTGGACATAACTCAGCCCTACGCCTTCGAGACCGGTGAGCAGTGTCCGAACACTCGAGCCGCTTACCGGCTCCTCGCTCACAGCAGCCAGGTGCGCGAAGTACGTCGTGGAGCCAAAGAGGCTCGTTGGAGCGAATTGCCGGATGACCTCTAGCTTGCGCTCGGCGTCGTAATTGCCAATCGGAAGGACGGACATGCCGAAACCGACGGCCGCCTGATACTCGACGCGGCCACCCGCCAGCATGGTGATTGGCAGCGTGAGCGCCATCTTCTCTCCGGCGGATAGGCCAGCCCACGTGAATCCATATCGGTACATGTCAACCATGGCAGCGACCTCAGAGGTCGTCTGCGCATGCAGCTCCGATCCACGGCCGCTTGTCCCACTGGTTGTGTAGTACTCGAGGGCCTCCCTCGGGTCCATCTCAGTCGAGAGTCTCGTTCCAACCGGAGGGTTAGCGACTTGATCCGCGAGGAACATCGACTTGTCCACCCAGGGAATGGCCAGGCGGAAATCATCGAGACTACGTACAGACGCGATGTCCACGCCTGCGGCATCCCAAACCGACCGGTAGAAGGGGTTCGTCTCATAGGTCCGCTGGATGATCCCTTCGAGCTTGGACCACTGAAGACCCCGCACTTGATCCGGATCGCCAAACTCGGTCTCGGCATCGTGAACGCGCGCGGCTGGCTGCCCCATCGAAGTCACCGGCTCAACCAACCATCGTGAGACCACCGCTGACGCTGATCACCTGACCTGTCATGTAACTCGCTGCATCACTGGCTAGGAATCTGATGAGTGCGGCCGCATCAGACGGTTCAGCCACGCGCCGCAGAGGAATAGCTCGGATCAGCTTCTCGATCAGCTTCGGCGTGGACTCCATCTCGGCCTGCAGGAGCGGCGTCATCATCGGCCCGGGGCAGACGCAGTTCACGGTGACGTTGTACGGCGCCATCTCCCGAGCGAGCGACTTGGTCAGGGCCATGACACCACCCTTAGCGGCCGCGTACACGGTCTCGCCCTTGCTGCCGACACGGCCCGCATCGGAAGCCACGCTGACAGTGGTTCCTGCCCCCTGCTCGACCAGGCTGGGCACCGTGGCGCGACACATGTAGAGCGTTCCCCACAGGTTGATGGCGACGATCTTCTCCCAGAACTCAAGGGACTGCTCCCAGAAGCGTCCCGGCTCATCCCACCCGGCCACGTTGCACACGGCATCCAGCCGCCCGAGGCGATCAACGGCCTCCTTGACGCCCGTCTCCACAGCATTCCAGTCGGAGATATCCGCGACGATCGGGAAGGCCGTTGCATCGCCGAGCATGCCGATGGTCTCGTCCAGCCCCTTGGCGTTGATGTCCATGAGGGCCATGTGAGCCCCATCAGCTGCCGCCATGATCGCCATGGCACGCCCCAATCCGGAGGCAGCCCCGGTGATGATGATTCGCTTGTCCGTCAGGGTGGCGCCAGTCATGGGATCCTCTTTCACTGTTGTAGCGGGCCGAGTAATTCGTGCCCGTCGTCTTGGATGGTGCTGTGGTGCGAATCCGCAGGGGACCGCTCAGGGAGTGCTCGACAGCACCGGGTTGTTCGCGAACTGGTAGGTCTCCCGGTCCGCTAGGCGACGCTCCCGGATGTAGGGCAGTGGAGTCGAAGGGTCTTCAGTGTCGAGTTCCCGCGCAAGACGGTGGCCATGGAAGATCGCCTGCGCGATCATGACCGGCGCATAGGCATCGCCGATGAGGAACGCACCCTTCGCCCCGGCTTCCTCTAACCGGCCGGGCTCGGAGATTGCTCGGAAGAGGGCGTCATCGGAGACCCTCTGTGTTGCCAGAACGAGTGCATCGGATGCCAGGTCCTCACGCTGTCCCGTCCAGAGGTTCTCGATGTGGGCGTGATTCTCAGACATCTCACTGATCGACGTCTGCGTGATGATGCGCACATTCAGAGACAGCAGACGTTCGTACATGCGCTGCTCCTCGAGCGTCTTTCGCATGTACGGAGCCATCGTGTCCCAGGGCGTCACGTACACGACTCGCTTACCCTGCATTGCCAGATGCTCAGCCAAGGAGACGCCCATGTAGTAACCGTCCGTGTCATAAACGACAACGTGCTCGCCCTGGATTTCCACTTGTCCGACCATCAGATCCTCGGGAGTGAGCGCCGGCTGCCTCTCGGTTCCCGAGATGGGGCGCTGAGTGATCCCGTTGAGCCCGTCTCGCGCCCAGGACGAACCAGTCGCCACCACCAGATAGTCAGCTCCGTACGAGAGCACATCCTCCGCTGTGAGGACCCTGTTGGGAATGAACTCGAGATTGTCGAGTTTGTCGATTTGGATCTGCCGGTAGTCGGTGACCCGACCCCATTGGGCCAGGCCCGGCAACCGAGTCGTCCACTTCAGGTGCCCACCCAGGGAGTCTGATCCATCGAGCAGGTGAACCCCCTCGTAGCCACGTTTCGCAAGGACGGTGGCACACTCCATTCCCGCAGGTCCCGCGCCAACAACGAGCACGAGGCTTGGAGATGCAGACATTGCAGCCGATGCACTCCCGGATCTCGTCAAGCCGGCCTTCCTCGATCTTCCGCGGAATGAACGGATCAGCAATGGCGGGTCGGGCGCCACCGATGAAGTCGCACTGACCCGACTTGATCGCCTCCGCCATCACGTCAGGATTCGTCATACGTCCCACGTTCACAACAGGCTTGGTGGCCACGGTCTTAGCGATGCGCGTGTATTCAGCCTCGTAGTTCGTGTCCTTGAACCGCGAAGAGACCGCGTCTTCTCCCCAGTTGATGCTGCCGATATTGATATCCCAGAAGTCCACCAGCGGATCAAGCATGGCAATCGCCTTGATGCCCTCATCCCCCGATCGGATACCCCTGTCCCCCAAGCCGTACGGAGCCTCGAGCGTGTCGATGGCGAATCGAAGGCCCACCGCGCACTTTGGGACCGCAACGCGAATATCCTCAACAAGTTCACGCATCAGCCGGATGCGATTCTCGAACGAACCACCGTATTCATCTGAACGTCGGTTGTAGAACGGGTAGAGGAAGAATGCCGGCAGCGAGGCGACACCGGCGTAGATGCTGATCAGGTCGAAACCCGCTCGCTCTGCGCGCAGGGCAGCCGCCACGAAGTCGCGACGCAACTGGCCAATCTCATCCCGTGTCATCTCATGTGGTGTGTTGGCGAATCGCAGGTCGTTCTGCACCTGGCTGACTCCCCGCGTTGAGGATCGCGATTCGCCGTTCTGCGCAAGCCCACCCCCGTGCTTGAGCTCGATGCCCGCCAGGGCTCCGTGCGCGTGAACGCGCTCGGTCATCAGGCTCAGGTTCTGGATGTCACCCTCGTCCCAGATGCGAGCAGTCACGCCACCCGGGATCTGGTCGGCGTCCGGCGTGATGACACAAGACTCCGTGAAGATCACGGCCCAGCCACCATCAGCCTTGACCTCGCGGTGTGCGGCCTGCATCCCGGGCTTCTCTGACCCCGCACCGTTGCACTGGGGCACCTGCCAGAAGCGGTTCTTGGCCGTTTTCGAGCCAATCGCAACAGGCTCGAACAGGATGTCGTGTCGCGGATCCCGTGACATGTGGTGGCCTTCCTCGTAGTGGTAAAGGGTTGATTCGACAGGGCCAGCGGCCTAACCGTCGATCTCCACGTCCAGCCGCCCACCTAGAACGGCATAGGTGTCGGGCCGACGATCACGGATCAGATGAGCACCTGAGTTCAATTTGTATGCATCGTGAATGCCGCCCGCGACATCGATCTCAGCGATCGCCAATCCCGGATTGTCGTATCCGGTCGTCGCAATAATGCGGCCACGGGGGTCGATGATCTGCGAGATCCCGAAGAAGTGACGACCCCCGATGTCCCCGACGAGGTTCGACGAGAGGAACCAACGGTTGTTCTCGACCGCGCGCGTCCGCTCGAACAGAACGTAGTGATCGACCCAGACGTCCTGCTCCCCCGCGGCTGGGTCGTACAGCCACCACGCGGTAGGCATGACAAGGACGTCGGCTCCCCGCAGCGTCAGCTCACGCGCAGCCTCCGGCCATGCCTTGTCGAAGCAGATCATCATGCCGACCTTGCCGAGTGCGGCGTCGAAGACGGGCCAATCCGACCCGGGCCTCCAGAACACCTTCTCCTGGATGGCCAGATGGACCTTGTGGTAGGTACCGGTCACGCCCCCTTCGGGGGTAACGAGGACGGAGGCGTTGTACGCGACACCCGGGCGCGATCCGCGCTCCGTCATGCCAAAGACCACAGAGAGATTCAACTCACGCGAGAGCGCCGCGATCCCCTGCACCCGATCCCCGCTCAATGACTCCGCCGAGGCCGCTACCTCGTCGATCATCGATTCCTCTTCCTCCGCCAAGTAGGCGCGCGGGTACCCCTGCATGCTGCATTCAGGGAAAACGAGGAACTCGACGCCGGCTGCGGCAGCCTCTCTCATATAGGACTCGTAGAGGGCGACATTCCTCTCCACGTCGTAACTCCCAGGGAAACTGCACACTGCGACGACTGACTTCATAGGGACCTCCAAGGTGGTGATTGGTCGGTGACAAGTCCAGAGACCTGCCATCTTCCTGCAGGCGACGTGCTGTGAACCGCGAACGCCGCTGCCATCGTTGTCCCGACTGCACGGACTCCTCTTGCGGTGGCCATCCGAAAGCCCTCCTTGTCGAACGACACCGAAGCCGGATCCGGCGTGATCTGCGAGCAGCCGAAGCTCAGGTGACCCCGG
>JAPLBU010000396.1 GCA_026392575.1 Actinomycetota bacterium
GAAGGCCGGCGGCGGCAGCCGTCGCTCACTTTCCCGGATTGCGCATCCGCATCGGGCACGTCGCCCCCGCCATCCAGGTGCCGCGCTCAGCGATGCGCTGACGTTCGCAGGAGCCCTAATCATCGTGACCATCGGGATCTGGGTGCGCCACGGCGGCTGGAGCATCCTGGTCGGAGGCTCCTGGGGCGAGGCCTGGGAGTCGGCCGGCGCGCTTGCGGGCCTGCTGGCAACGTCGGTCGCGCTGATCGGGATCGCCTTCGCCGCGCGAACCCACCGGTTCGAGCGAGCGATCGGCCTCGACCAAGCGCTGCTGTGGCATCGCTGGCTGGGTGAGACCGCTGCGCTCCTTCTCGTCGCGCACATCGTCGCCACCGTCATCGCCTACGCCAGCCGCGAGAGCCTCGGCGCCGCGATCATGGAGCTCATCGGCGAAGAGCAGTACATGGCCATGGCCACCGTCGGTGCCCTGGGAATGCTCGTCATCACCGTGGTCTCGCTCGGCTTCATCCGACGTCACCTGGCGTACGAGACCTGGTACTTCATTCATCTGCTCATCTACGCATCCCTCGCGCTCGCTTTCGCGCACGAGATCTACCTGGGCAGTGATTTGGCATTCGACCCGCTGGCCCGCGCCTTCTGGATCGCGGTGACGCTCATCGTCCTGCTGCTCGTGATCATCAGCCGATGGGGCCGGGCGATCCGGTCCATCATGCGGCCGCTTACCGTCCTGTCCGTCACTCCGCTCAACGATGTCGCCGCGGCCGTCGAGCTCGGTGGGCGCAATGTCGCCTACCTGCGCGCTGCCGCCGGCCAGTTCGCTCTCCTGCGGCCACTGACACCGAAACTGTTCTGGCAGCCACATCCGTATTCGATCTCAGCAGCCCCAACGGTTGACCGCATTCGGTTCACGATCAAGGCGCTCGGCGGTGCAAGCGAGCTGATGACGCAGTTGCCCGTCGGCACCAAAGTCGCGATCGAGGGTCCGTACGGCACCAAGATCTACGAGGAACTGCGCGGGAGCAAGCTCCTGCTCATCGCGGGTGGTGTCGGCATCGCTCCCGTCCGCTCGCTCCTCGAGGACTTCGATTCGGATGCCGAGCCGGTGGTCATCTACCGCGCCCGACGGGCGGAGGAGATCGTCCACTACGACGAGCTCGTATCCCTTGCCTCGAGTCGACAAGGACGGATCATCCCCGTGGTCGGCCGCACGAACAGCCTGCAGGGTGGCAATCCGTTCGACCCCGATGTCATGCGCGCGATGGTTCCCGACGTCGCGGAACGCGTCGTCGTCGTGTGCGGATCGCAGCCGATGATCAACGCCGCCTACACGTGCCTGCGCGCGTGCGGCGTCGACAGCGAGGACATTCACTTCGAGAGGATCTGGTGGTAGTCGATGGCTGAGGTTGGATTCTTCCGAAGGGTTGCACCCGCGCTGGTACTTGCGGCGGCGGGCGGCGTCCTGCTCTACCTGCTGCCGACAGGGGCCGACACCGACACCGCCACCGGCGAGGACCTTGGCTTCACCGACACGACGGGGGCCACCTCCGCTCCAACCACGCCGACAACCACGCCGACAACCACGTCGACGCTGGGATCCGGTGCGGCGCCCGCAGCAAGTGCGGCGCCCGTAAGTACCAAGCGGGTCATCAAGGGCGATGCCATCAACTTCCGGTTCGGCACCGTCCAGGTGAAGATCGCGATGGATGGCACGACGCTCATCAATATCGCAACCATCACCGCACCGGGTGGCGGCTACCAGCCCTACACCGACCGGGCCATCCCCGAGATGAAGACGAAGATCCTCGCCGCCCAGTCAACGCGCGTTGCCGCGGCATCCGGTGCGACCTACACGTCGGTGGCCTACGCGCAGTCCGTGCAGTCGGCACTCGACAAGGCCTGACCCCGTCCGACCTAGGGCTACCATCCGCGTGTGGGGGCCCCGGCATGACACTGAGCCGCACCTGCCGCATCGCGATCGCCTGCACCCTCTCCGCAATCCTCGCCCTCGCGGGCTGCAGCACCCCTGTCGAGTCCTCCCCGAGTCCCTCGTCCACGCACGTCGGCGGGGTCGAGGTGACCGTCCCGGCGCTCTGGGCAGATCCGGCCAAGGGCGTCGGCGGCATCGAGCCTGCCGTGGTGTGGGCCGGCACGATCGGTCCGCCCGGCTTTGGCCTCGATCTTCAGACGATCGAGGCACAGGGGGCAGGCGCCTCGTGGCGGGCGGCGAGTGCTTCCGCTGCCGCTGTCGGGACGATGTACAGCGGCCTCGATCCCGCCACCGTCGACATCGACTTCCAGGTCACTGGTCCGATCGATGGACCGTCAGCCGGCGCAATCCTGACTGTGGGTGTACTCGCCGCCCTGCGCAACACACCGCTCAAACCCGGCGTCACGATGACGGGGACCATCAGTCCCGATGGATCCGTCGGACCGGTCGGCGGCGTCGACAGCAAGCTCAAGGCCGCCCGCGATGCCGGCTATGACACCGTGCTCCTGCCGCCGGCGAACATGAAGGTGCGCTCCTCGGCGACGGGCGAAGCGGTGTCGGTCGAGCAGTTGGGCAAGGAGCTGGGCATCACTGTCGTCTCCGTGCCGACTCTCGCCGAGGCATATGAAGCTTTCACCGGGACCTCTTTCGAGCCGGAGGCCCCCGTGCCTTACGCGCTGCCGTCGAGCGTCACGTCCGCAGCCCATGCGACGGCCCAGGCCATGGTCGCGCGCATTGACGAGGCCATCGCGCAGGCACCAGCCAGGCTGCCCCGTCTGGCCACCTACGAGCAGCAGGCGGTCGATGCTCGCGCCGCCCTCGTCGCAGGTGACGACGCCGCGGCGTACGGGATCGGTGTCGACGACTACCTCAGAGTCGCCCGCGCCACAGCTGAGGCAACGATCATCGCCGCTATCGATAAGGACGGACTCCGCGCCGCGAACGCGCAGGTCCGGGCAGATGCCCAGAGCGGGATCGATGATGCCGCCACCGCCATCCGCGCCGGTTCCGTCACGACCGGGCTGGGCCTGGAACAGCAGCTGTCCCTGCCCGCCGCCCTTGCCTGGCCCACTGACGCGAGCGCCAGGCTGACCGTGCTGCTGAAGGGACTGCCCGCTGACGCCGACGAGCCGATGCTCGTGCTCGCAACCCGGATCGTTGCGGAGCAGCGGGCCAGCATCGACGTGTTCCTTCCCGATGCGCTCGCGGTCGTGCGAGCCATGCCATCGGAGACGGCGATGACGGAGGAACGCACTATCGAGTTCCTCTCTCAGTACACCAACTTCCTCGTGCGTGCAGGTGACGCGAATCTTGCCTATCTCAATGTCGTATTTGGGGGCGGATCACCCTCAACAGCAGGCTCGGACCTCGCCTCGCTGGTCCCCGTGGTATCGGAACTCTCCAACCTCGCCAAGCAGATACCCGTCGACGAGCAGCCGCTGGCGCAAGAGATCGAGCAGTCGTCCACCGCGATGACCTACTTCGTCGTCAGCACCTCGTCCATCACAGCAACCCAGGCCTTCGGCCTCAATGGCTTCGATACCGACAGCGTTATCAACGCTGCCTCCCCCGGTGCTCTCACGGACTCCGTCGAGACGGGGCTTGCGACAGTCAGCGGCTTCGCCAGCCAGCTCAGCCAGCGCGGTCTCGATGCGGGCTACCCCGTGTGGTCAGCCACCTGAGGAGCCGCGGCTGCGGAGGCCCTGACGGCCCGCGACCGCGCAACGGCCGGGGGGGTGCTGGCATTGAACGAGATCTGGTACGACTCGATCAGTGTCCTGATGGTCAATGCGGCCGCACCGTAGGCATCAGGAGCTCATGACCGCGCGTGCGTCAACCGCAATGGCTCCGCGCGGTGATGCGATGACGGGGTTGACCTCGAGCTCAACCCACTCAGGATGACGGGCGGCCGTGGCAGCGACCGCGACAACGACGTCGACGAGCGCTTCGATATCGACGGGACTGCGGCCCCTGATGCCGGTCAGCATCGGAGCGCTGCGAAGTGACATGAGCAGTGCATACGCGGTCTCGCGGCTCACGGGAGCGAGCGCGAAGGCGATGTCCTGCATTACTTCCGTGAACACTCCTCCCAGTCCGACCATGAGAACCGGCCCGAACCGGGCATCCCACGTGCAGCCGATGATGACTTCAACCGCATCCGTCGTATCCACCATCTGCTCGACCGAGACCGCGGGCGGGGCGAGCCGTTGCCTGAGATCCTGAAAGGCCACGCGGGCCGACTCCGCATCGTCGATGCCGAGGAGCACTCCGCCGGCATCTGACTTGTGCAGCAACCCCATTGCCTTCATCACCATCGGAAAGCTGATGCCCCCCGCCCCGATGACGCCTTCGAGTTCCTGCTCCGACGTGACGAGGGCTGCGGCCGGAAATGACATGCCGCCCGCGGCGAGGACGGATCGCACCGTTACATAGTCACCTGAGGTCGCCGGCTCGCCCGGTGCCGGCAGGTCAAGCACGTCACCACGCCCGATTCCCTTGGCATCGACGAGAACAGCGAGCGCAGCGCAGGCGCGAGTGATGTCACGGTGCACCGGGAGCCCCCCGGCGCTCAGCACCCGCACCGAATCACTCTCCGGGAAGATCGACTGGACCACGACGGGCTTGCCCGCTGCCCTCACCGCACTGACGATGTCATGAGCGGCCTGGATCTCCGGACCGGCCAGCACGTCGTACAACGTGGAGTATCCGCCGAAGTAGCCCGTCATGAGAACGGCATCGATCTCGTCAGAGTCGAGAAGTGCCTGCATCCCTCGTCCGTAGCTGAGCGGGTCGCGCTCCCCCATGCCGGCAAGGTCGACCGGGTTGCTGACGGATGACTGCTCCCAAAGCGCCTCGGTCAGGGTGACGCCCAGCGCTTCAGACAGGACAGGCACGTCGAGTCCGATCCGGTGCAGGGCATCGGCCGCAACCGAGCCATGCCCACCGCCGTCGGTGAGGACCGCGATACGACACCCGCGGGCGCGATGCGGCTGGCGAAGCGCCGCGAGCGCGTCGACCATCTGCAGCGGCGAGTGCACACGCTCGATACCGCTTGCCGCGCACGCAGCATCGATGACGTTCTCGGCGCTCGTGAGCGACCCGGTATGCGATGCGGCACTGCGTCGGCCGGCCTCACTGCTGCCGGGGGCCAGCAGGACGACCGGCTTCCCCGCTTCAGCAAGGGCACGCGCGGCCTTCGCGAAAGCCCGCCCGTCCTTGACGTCCTCCGCATAGATGGCCACGGCTCGGGTGGCGTCGTGCCCGACACAGTCGAGCATCACATCAGTCACGGTGATGCCGGCCTGATTCCCGAGCGACA
>JAPLBU010000193.1 GCA_026392575.1 Actinomycetota bacterium
GCCAGTTCGCTGAGGTCGGGAGTCCACAAGACCACGTGGATTCCGATCGCCTGCCCGATCGTCGGCTCCGGTATCCATTTGGCTTCCTTCGTCGTCAGCCGGTCATCCGTCAGACGGTTCAGCTGGCCATGGGGCACCCAGATGGAGACTCCCGGCACCATGCCATGTGCGACCTCGTTGGGTGGCGACCAACGGTCGATGATCCGTGAGTCCGGCCCTTGGCTGGATCCATTGTTGTCACGTCGAACCCATTGGTAGCGCCAGTCGCCCGACTCGTGAAGACTAAACTTCTGGTGTGCGGCGATGGTCCGGGCGGCGATGTAGACATCACTGGAAGCTCGGTTTGACCAGATGCGCCAGACGCTCGATCGATGGCCTGGTTGGCCGACTGCGACGCGGACGACGCCGCCCGGACCCGTCAGGGGGTGCTCGACCACGCCCGTCTCGCCTCTGATGCGCAGATACATGTCTGCCGCTGGTGGGTCATTCGACACTTGGCCCGCTCCCTAAATCAACCCTTGCGGCATAGTGAATGTGAGTGGTGCGCTCCCGTGCTTCGACCACCGTTCGCACGTCCATGAACTCTGCACCATGGTGCTCCAATCGAGCAGCCATTCGCTGCACAGTGGGGACGTCCGGCTGACGCGTGTCGGCCGTCGCCATAGTCTGGGGCGGCAACTTCAACGGTGACGGGGAACATGCAGGACGCATCGGGGACGGCGAGGACGCTCAGCGAGGTCGAGGGCGCCCTGTATCGACTTGTGGGGAATTGGGGGGCCTACTCGGGAACCGAGCGATCAGGTTCCCAATCGTTCCTCAACGAGTTGGTGTCCGCCTACACCGGCGAAGCGTCTGCGATGGCTGCTGGGGCCCGCTTCGAGGAATTCGGTAGGCGCGACGCGGGTGCAGGATTCATGGACCTGTATTGGCCCGGGGTCGCCATCGTCGAGATGAAGGCGCCCAAGGAGTCCGGGCGCCTGGACATTCACCGCGCTCAGGCACTCGACTACTGGCGCAACAGCGCCGACCCCAAGACCGGGACTCCGGCACCGCCATTCATGGTGCTGTGCTCGTTCCGGCAGTTCGAGGTGTGGGAGCCCGGGCGATTCCCCAACGAGCCTCGCGACGCGTTCACCCTAGAAGAGCTCCCGTCGCGCGCAGAGGCGCTGCTATTCCTTGCGGGTCGGACGCCTGTCTATGGCGGGCCGGGTGCCGCCGTGACCGGGGCAGCGGCCGAGCACATGGTCGAGCTCTACTTCCGCCTCCTCGACCGCGGAGCGGCTCCACCGGAAGAGCTGCGGCGCTTCATCATCCAGACGGTGTGGCTGCTGTTCGCGGAGGACTTGGGGCTCGTCCCCGAGCGAGTGTTCTCCAACCTCCTGCAAGCAATGCGCGATGACCCCAGTCGGGTTCCCGCAGTGGAGGTGTCGGACCTGTTCCGACGGCTCAACGTTGCCGATAGTGAGAGGCGCAACCGGGGCCGACCCGTGGCGCTTCCGTATGTCAATGGCGAGCTGTTCGCCGAGACGCCCGAGGTGCCGCTGAACCGCTCTGAGGTGAAGCGACTCGATGAGCTGTCGCACCTCATCGAGGCGGCCTCCTACGACTGGAAGTTAGTCAACCCAAGGGTGTTCGGATCGCTGATGGAGGGTTGCCTCGGCCACGATCACCGCTGGGAACTCGGCGCGCACTACACCTCCGAGCCCGATATCTTGACCATCGTCCAGCCGGTGATTGTGCGGCCGTGGTCCGAACGCATTGAGGCGGTTGATGACCCCACCAAGGCGATCAAGCTCCTTGGCGAGTTGGTGAACTTCCACGTGCTTGACCCTGCGATGGGGTGCGGGAACTTCTTGGCCGTCGCCTACCGGGAACTGCGCCTGCTCGAGCGACGGCTGCACTCGCGCATCGGTGACCTGCACACCGAGGCCGGCATGATCCCCCCTGTTCTTCCCCGCTACCCGATCAAGAACATTCACGGAATCGAGATCGAACCGTTTGCAGTCGAGATCGCCAAGGCCACCCTGTGGATGACGCATGGCCTCATCGCTCGACAGTTCGGTGCAGCGGAGCCGCCACTTCCACTCGCCCCATTGACCACACTCATATGCGCCGACAGCCTTAAGACGGATTGGCCCGAGGCGGACGCGATCATCGGCAACCCGCCTTTCCACGGTGACCGAAGACTGCGGGGTGTGCTGGGCGACGACTACATCAGCTGGCTAAAGGACGAGTATGGCGTTGGGGTGAAAGACCACTGCGTCTACTTCTTCCGCAAGGCGCACCAGCAGCTCGGCAAGGGCAAGCGCGCCGGGCTGGTCGCCACTAACACCATCAGTCAAGCGAAGAACCGGGATGCCTCGCTCGCATGGATCGCGGCCAACGGTGGCACGATCACGGATGCGGTGTCGACCAAGCCGTGGTCCGGGGATGCCAAGGTGCATGTCTCGATCGTCTGCTGGCAGAAGGACGGCAAGGGGCCCAATGAGTTCGTCCTCGACGGCAAGCAGGTTGAGGGGATCACGCCTTCGCTTACCGTCGGTACGGAGCACCGTGAGGCCGCGAAGCTGGCTGGGAACTTGGCGGTGGCCTACCAAGGCTACCTCTTGAACGGCATTGGGTTCGTCCTCGACGACGTGGCGGCCCAGGAACTCGTAGCCCGCACCGAGGCACCGTATGAGCAGGTCGTGGCACGCTTCCTCAACGGGGAGGACATCCTTGATCGACCGGGTCAGGATCCGCGCCGGTGGGTGATCGATTTTGGACGGCGGACCCTGGAGGAGGCGCATGAGTTTCCGGCCGCCCTCGAACTTGTTCGGATGCGAGTGAAGCCACACCGAGACACGGTGACCCGCAAAGCGCAGCGTGAACGATGGTGGCAGTTCGCCGAGACGCGGCCGGGACTGACAGAGGCGATCGGCCGCCTCTCCCGGTACGCCGTTACGAGCCGTGTGGGCA
>JAPLBU010000245.1 GCA_026392575.1 Actinomycetota bacterium
CCCGCCATTCGGTGACGAGCCCGGCGAGCACCGCCCGCTGCCCCGACGCCGACAGCATGTCGTCGCCTGTGTTCTGCAGTGGCTCGACAGAGCGCAGCATCGCGACCATGTCGTCGTCGAACCTCGCGAGCTGCTCCGGTGAGATGGCCAGTTCGGTCAGCTCGTCGTCGAGGCTTAGCAGATCACCGGTGATGTCGACGGGTGACCGACCGATGCCGGCAAGCGGCAACGCGGACCGGCAGACGACGCGATAGGCCAACTGCTGCCGGGCACCATCGGTGAGCATCGTGGCTCCGGGCTCCCGGCCCAGCCGGATGCCGTGCTCCGCAAGGATCCGGGCAGAGAAGGCGTGGTAGGTCAGCACCTGCGGCTCCCCGATGGGGTCGCCATCGGGGGTCTGCGGATCGATCAGTCCATTGGAGACGAGGGCCGCGATGGATCGTCGCATCGACGCGAGCAACTGCGCGGTGGCCTTCGTCGTGAACGTCAGGCCGAGGACCGTGTCGGGCTGCGCGATGTCGCTGCCCACGAGCCAGGCAACGCGCGCCGCCATCGACGTGGTCTTGCCCGAGCCGGCACCCGCGACGATGACGGCCGGGGTGAGCGAAGCCGAAACGGCCTGCCACTGCTCATCGGTGAGGATCAGGTCCAGGGCGGAATCCAGTTGGGCGCGCGACAGGACTGTCATGTCGTCACCTGCTCACCCTCGGGCTTCGCCGGGCAGGCCGAGCGGTAGGCGCACCAGCGGCACGCCGGACCCACATTTGCCGTGAAGGCCTCGGTGCGCACGATCTGAGCAGCTGTGCCGAGCCGCACCTCGACCCAGGTCGGCTCGGCGCTGCCCAGCGCTTCCTGGAACTGCACCTTCGGCTCGACGGAACCCTTGGCCGCATCGACGCGCAACTGGACGAGCGCCGCACCGCCGACATCGCCCGTCACGCCGGCGTCCTCGCGCAGCAGGAGCTGGTAGACACCGAGCTGGCCATGCTCGGGAATCTCCTTGTCTGGCACTGCATTGCGCATGTTCTTCAGATCGATCGCAACGAGCCGGCCCTGCGCGTCGCGTGCGACCCGGCCGATGAAGCCGCGCAGCGCCACCATCTGCTCCTCAGCGCCCGGTGTGGGCACCACGACCTCCGCAGCCACCTTGGTCTCGGTGCCGACGAGCTCGCGGTCGGCACGCAGGTGATAGCCGAGGAAACGCGCCAGCGCCGCACGTGCCTCACGGCGCTCGGACTGCGACTGCCAACGCGCCTCGAACCGGAGTTCGGACCACACCCGGTCAACCTCGGCGTCCATGTCGGTGAGCACCGCCGGCACCTCGCCCTTCGCGACGAAGTCGGCGACGGCGTGCACGATGCTGCCGAAACTCGTCGCGGTCCCGCGGGGGGTGTCGGCATGAGCCTCGTGCTCGAGGAACCACTTCAACGGGCAGCGGATGATCCCGTCGAGGCCACTGCCCGACAGCGCGATCGGCAGTTCGGGGTCACGGACGGGCTGCGCGCTGACGGTGGTCTCGCGCAGTCCCCACCATGCTGACGGGTCGGCAAGCGGAACAAGCGCCTCGTCGTCGTCGTCGCGCTGGGCCGCGAGCACGGCAAGCCGCTCGATGGCGGCCGAGCGCAGGTGCGCCGATACCGCGGGGTCCATCGCGGTGCTTCGGAGTTCGGCCACCAGCCCGTCGAGCGAGACATTGTGGGCTGGCCGACCGGACTCCACCCGGACCTGCTCGGGTTCGAGAACAGCCGCGATGTCGTCAAGGAATCGGCTCGGTCGCTCGCCACCCTGATCGCGCTCGTCGATGGCCGAGAGGTGCAGTTGCCGACGGGCCCGGGTGCATGCGACGTAGAACAGTCGCCTCTCCTCCTCCAGCAGGTCGGCCGGACGCGGGCCGCTGCCGATCCCGGTGCGGGTCAGCTCCTCGGCGCGCAGGGTGGAGCCGCGGGCCCGCAGATCGGGCCACACCCCCTCCTCCGCACCGAGCACCCACACCTCGTCCCATTCGAGGCCCTTGGCCCGGTGGGCTGTGAGAACGCGGACCGCGTCGGCCCTCGTGCCGCGATCGGCCACCGCCTCGGCCGGGATCTGCTGGTCGGCGAGCGAGTCGATGAAGGTGCGCACCCCGAGGAAGCCGGGATATCGGCCGACGAGCCGCTCGGCCGCATCAAACACAGCCATGACGGCATCAAGGTCGTGGCTGGCCGACAGCGAACCGTGGAGGGCCGCCGTGCGCAGCCGATTCGGCCAGCCATGGGGAGTGCTGCCACCGGACCAGATCGTCCACAGGACCTCCTCCGGCGCCGCGCCCGCGACTACCTGCGCATGCACCTGCGCGAGCAGGCCCCGCAACCGGCTGATCGAGACGACGGCCGGATCGTCGGGAGGCAGCGCGGCGAGGGAGTCATCGGGCTGGCCCAGCAGTGGGCCGAGCACCAGGTCGTGCAGGAGCAGCTCCGAGGGTGGCGAGGCGTAGCCGTCGCGGTGCTGGTGCGCACGGAGCGCGCGACCGAGCCGTCGTACATCACCAGCAGTGAGCCCGACGAGCGGGCCGCAGAGCACATCGATGACACCAGTCGGCGAGGACGAACCCGGGTGCGCCGCCATCGTGAGCGCAGCAAGCAGGGCGGCGACCGCAGGCTCCGAACGCAGTGGAATCTCATCGGCCGCCACCACGACCGGCACCCCGGCGGCATGCAGTGCGCGCTGCACGGCCGGGATCTGATGGCCGGACCGCACGAGGACGGCGAGTTGCGCCCAGGGCACCTGACGCTGGACATGCGCGAGCCGGATCTCGCGGGCGACATGCGCCGCCTGCGCACCGCGGTCGTCGTAGTGGACGACGGTGACCAGATCGTCATCGGGCGAGGTCGGCGGCTCACAGGCGGGCTCGCGATGGGCGCGTGCCTGCGCCACCGTCAGGCCCTTCGGAACGCGCGTGCCGATGGCTGCGGTGGCGACCGCACGGATGGCCGGGCCGAAGCGGCGGGTGCGACCCAGCACCACGACCGGGGCCGGGTCGCCAGCGGCAGTGCGGAAGGTGTCGGGGAACCGGAGCAGCCCTCCGACATCCGCACCGCGGAAGCCGTAGATCGCCTGGTCGGGATCGCCGACCGCGACCAGCGCCGTATCCGGACCGACAAGTGCCTTCAGGAGCGCAACC
>JAPLBU010000361.1:0-489 GCA_026392575.1 Actinomycetota bacterium
ACCAGGAGAGTGAGCTCGCTCGCGCGATCAGCAACGCATTCGACCTCGAGTAGCGGCGCAGAGTCCGTCAGCCGCCGTGGTGCGGGGGCACGTCGGCGAGCAGTTGCGCATCAAGGCTTCCGAAGCCGCCTGCCTCGTCGGAGGTGATGTCCGGGAGCAGGCCGGCTCCGCGGGCACCGGTCGACGTCGCTGCGCGAGTTGACCCCGCCGCCGTGAGCGCTCCGTCGATCGACGAGGAAATCTCGTCCAACTGCGCACGCGTGATGACGAACGGCGGCGAGATCTGCACCGAGCCGTCGGCCAGGCCGCGCGTCAGCACGCCTCTCTCGCGCATGCCCGCAACAACGCGGGGCATGACGGTCGGGTCGGCCGCGAGCACCTGCGGATCGATCGTCACAGCGGCAAGGAGCCCGGTTCCCGAGCGCACGTCGACGACGAACTCGTGCGAACGCAGCGGAATGAGCGCGGCGGTCAGCCCCAACTGCAGGC
>JAPLBU010000361.1:497-1589 GCA_026392575.1 Actinomycetota bacterium
TGATGTCGAGATTCGCCATCGCGGCCGCAGCCGCACTCGCATGACCGGAGTACGTGTAGCCATGTCGCCACAGCAACCCGGGGGTCGTCCAGAACGGCTCGGCGACGGAACCCGCAACGAGCACAGCACCCATCGGCAGGTAGCCCGATGTGAGGCCCTTCGCGGTGAGGACGAGATCAGGTTCGAGCCCTTCCGATGCGAACATGCGGCCCGTACGGCCGTAGCCGCTGATGACCTCGTCGGCCACGAACAGCACGCCGCGCTCGCGGCAGATCTCCCGCACCTCAGCGAGGTAGCCCTCGGGTGCGGGATAGACACCGCCGGCGCCGATCACCGGCTCGCAGAAGAAGGCCGCTACGCGCTCCGGTCCGATCTCGTCGATCAGGGCAGCAAGCGCGGGCGCGTCATCCCACGCGACATTGGCGACGCCGGCATCAAGGGGTCCATGCCCGTCGCGGTTGGCGGGAATGCCCGCAAGCGAGGTCCCCGCCATGTGCATGCCGTGATACGAGCGCGTGCGCGTGATGATCATCGTGCGCTCGGGCTGGCCCAGCACACTCCAGTAACGCCGCACCAACTTCACTGCGGTATCGACCGCGTCACTGCCGCCACTCGTGAAGAAGACCTTCGCGTCGGGCATCGGCGCCAGGGCAGAGAGCCGGTCAGCCAGGTCCAGCGTCGAGCGCGTCGCCATGTCGCCGAAGTTCGAGTACGACGCGATGCTCGCCATCTGCGCCTGCACCGCAGCGCCGATCTCCGCGCGCCCGTGCCCGACGTTGCAGAACCACAGGCCCGCTGTCGCATCGAGATAGGTGCGACCATCCTCGGTGGTGACGTGACACCCGGCACCGGACGCGATGACGAAGTCATGGCCCGCAACGGCCGACATATCGGCAAAGGGGTGCCAGAACGCTGACGGTTGACTGGAGGGCATGAGCGAAACTCTAGGGGGCGGTAACGTCGTGGGCGTGACAGGTCGCGTGATCCTCTTCGGTGCCACCGGCTTCACCGGTCGTCTGACCGCAGAGGTCATGACCCGCGCTGGCATGGCGCCCGTACTCGCCGGCCGATCCACCGACGCCCTCGTGGCAC
>JAPLBU010000179.1 GCA_026392575.1 Actinomycetota bacterium
CAGCGATCTGGTCTACGGCGTCTACGAGCGACGCCTGTATGCGCAGATCCCGGCCGATCGTCGGCCCCGCCATGTGGGCGTCATCCTCGATGGCAACCGGCGCTGGGCGAGCGAGCAGGGCACATCGTCATCTGCGGGCCATCGTGCGGGTGCAGCCAAGATCGTCGAGTTCCTGACCTGGTGCGACGAGGCGGGCGTTGAGGTCGTAACGCTGTGGCTGCTGTCCACCGACAATCTGAACCGTCCGCCTGCGGAACCCGAGGCACTGCTCGCCATCATCGAGGACACCGTCACCGGCCTGGTAGAGCAGGGCCGCTGGCGACTGCACCCCGTGGGCGCGCTCGACCTGCTGCCGGCGCACACGTCGCGGTTGCTGAAGGAGGCCGAGGAGGCCACCTCGACCGTCGACGGATCGCTCGTCAACGTTGCCGTCGGGTACGGAGGCCGGCGCGAGGTCGTCGACGCGGTCCGCGCGCTATTGCATGAGCATTCCGCGCAGGGAACGTCGCTCGACGAGCTCGCCCAGCTGCTGGAGCCGGAGCACATCTCTCAGCACCTATACACCAAGGGTCAGCCCGATCCCGATCTCGTCATCCGCACATCGGGTGAGCAGCGGCTGTCCGGCTTCCTGATGTGGCAGAGCGCGCATTCGGAGTTCTACTTCTGCGAGGCCTACTGGCCCGACTTCCGGCATGTCGACTTCCTGCGCGCATTGCGTGCGTACGCGGAGCGGCAGCGCCGCTTCGGAACGTGACTCGCGCCCTGTCGACCGGGGACTCGTTGGTCGATGTCGACGCGAGCACCGTCTTCCGTCGGCCGTTCTTCGTCGTTCTCGTCATCACATTCGTCGCCGGGGCTCTCGACGGCGTCGGGTATCGCCACCTCGGGATCTTCACCGCGAATCAGGCGGGCAATCTCGTCATCGGATCGACGATGATGATCGAGGCGCCTGCCGTCGCTGTCCTCGCACTCGTCTCCGTGGTCGGCTGCGGGCTCGGTGTCGCCTGCATCGTGCTGGCGCGGTACGTGCGGCCGTGGCTGGCCGGCCCCAATGGCTCGCGGGCGCTCATGATCGCAGCGGCGGTGCTCGTCTTCGGGGCATCCGTAGTGGGCGAGCAGCTTGCACCGGGCTCCCGCACGGGTCCTGCGGCGGTCGGTGCACTGTGGTCGGCGACATGGTGGTCGATGGCGCTTGCGGTCGGCATGGCGGCCTTCTCCGTGGCGATCCTCGGCATGGTGTTCATCAGCGGGGGAGGGGTGCGTGCTCCTGTGCTCGCGCCGACGAATTCCTATCTCGATGCCATCCGCTACGGGGTTGCCTCTCGCCTCGTCCGCACCGAGACCGGGTGGCCTGCACTGGCACGTCGGGCAGCTGCCTTCCCGCTCGCGTGGACCCTGGGGGCAGCGACGGCGGTCGGCGGCACGGGCCCGCTCCCGCGGCTTGGCCTCACCGGTGGGGCCGCCGTCATTCTCATCGCCGTGGCGCTGTTTGCCCGGCGTGTCACCGAGCGAGGGTCGGATGCGGACCGTACGGTTTAGACACAGCCGCGGGCAGCCGCCCGCCTGATAAACCGCACCGGGTCACCGGGTAGGTGGCCTGCTTCAGGAGGCTCACGTGCCCGCAGCGCACTTCGCGCCAGATGTCCGCCGCACCTACGTCATCGACACCTCCGTCCTGCTATCGGATCCGCGTGCGCTCACGCGATTCGATGAGCACGACGTGGTGATTCCGATCGTGGTGGTCACGGAACTCGAGGCGAAACGAAGTCATCCCGAGCTCGGGTATTTCGCACGGCAGGCGTTGCGGCTGCTGGACGATCTGCGGATCGAGCACGGCCGCCTCGACGACCCGATGGCCGTTGGTGAAGCCGGTGGGACCGTTCGGGTGGAGCTCAACCACACCGACGTGAGTGTCCTGCCGAGCGGCCTGCGACTGGGTGACAATGACACCCGCATCCTCGCGGTCGCGCGCAATCTGCAGGCCGATGGCAAGGCCGTCGTCCTCGTCAGCAAGGACCTGCCGATGCGGGTCAAGGCGTCGTCGGTCGGCCTGCCGGCGGAGGAGTATCGCGCCGAGCTGGTCGTCGAGACCGGCTTCACCGGGATGACGGAGATCGACGTGTCCGTCGCCGATGTCGATCGGCTCTACGACGAGCAGATCATCGACCTCGAGGCAGCGCTCGACCTGCCGTGCCACACCGGCCTGGTGATGCTGTCCGACCGAGGCAGCGCGCTGGGCCGCGTCACGGCCGACAAGCGTGTTCGCCTGGTGCGGGGTGACCGGGAGGCCTTCGGCATCCACGGCCGCAGCGCTGAGCAGCGCATCGCGCTTGACCTGCTGATGGACAACGACATCGGCATCGTCTCCCTCGGCGGTCGCGCGGGCACCGGCAAGAGCGCCCTCGCCCTGTGTGCCGGGCTCGAGGCGGTGCTTGAGCGTCGCCAGCACCGCAAGGTCATCGTGTTCCGCCCGCTGTTCGCGGTGGGCGGCCAGGAGCTTGGCTACCTGCCCGGGTCGGAGGCGGAGAAGATGTCGCCGTGGGGTCAGGCGGTGTTCGACACCCTCGGTGCGGTTACCACGCAGGAGGTTGTCGAGGAGATCGTCGACCGCGGAATGCTCGAGGTTCTGCCCTTGACCCACATCCGTGGGCGCTCGCTGCATGATGCATTCGTCATCGTCGACGAGGCCCAGTCACTCGAGCGCAACGTCCTGTTGACGGTGCTGTCGCGGATTGGTCGTGACAGCCGCGTGGTGCTGACGCACGATGTCGCGCAGCGCGACAACCTGCGGGTGGGCCGTCATGACGGAGTCGTGGCAGTAGTGGAGAAGCTCAAGGGTCACCCGCTGTTCGCGCATGTGACGTTAACCCGTTCGGAGCGGTCGCCCATCGCGGCACTCGTCACCGAGATGCTCGAGGACATCAACCTCTAGCCGGCCGGCAGCCTGTGGATAGGGCTGTGGACCGGGCTGTGATGCCGGTCACACAGCCCGACCTTGGTCGCCCCATGGTTTGTGGCGGCAGCGAACTAATGTCCGAAATGTCGGACATTCGGTGTGACCTTGCCCACGGCCTATTCACGTGACAATTCCGTGATCTTTCGACACGGTAGAGACTCGTTGAGTTCAGTCCGGCTTCCCCGTGACACCTCAGGAGTGCGTGTATGCGTCGACAGATTGGTGCAACGGCTCTGGCCGTCGTCGCCCTGCTGACCGTCAGCGCCTTCACTTCAGGTGCGGCCCATGCGGCCGACGGTGCGAATGTCTCGGCCGACGACATCTTCTATCCCGAGGGTCAGGAGCCGAAGGCTGCCGCTGACGCTTCGCAGCCCGCGGCCGCGTCCTCCGATGATCGCGACAGCGCTCTGGCCCGCGGCGACCGACAGGCCGCCGACCTGCTGGGCTTCCTGCCGAGCCTCTACCAGGGCAAGTGGTTCGTGCCCGCCAACGAGGACGAGCGGCGCTGCATCATGCTTCGCGAGAGCCATGCCAACTACCGCGCGTCCAGTGGCACGTATCACGGCGCGTACCAGATGAGCTCGGCCCTCGCGGTCGGTGCGACGTGGATGATGCAGAAGGAAGTCCGCCGGGAGATGGGCGACGAGGGTGTTGCGATCGTCGAGGCGCTGCGCAAGACGACTCCCAATAACTGGAACCGCTACTGGCAGGACCGGGCGTTCTGGACCATCTGGCAGGCCGGGTCCGGCGCTGGTCACTGGAATGGCGGCTCGCACAACTGCTAGTGCCGAACCCCTCGCAGTTGTTAGCGCGGGGGTCCGACCGGGATCGTTGCCTGTAGCGGCTTGAGCGTCTCGGCGAAGAAGTCATTGCCCTTGTCGTCGACGACGACGAAAGCAGGGAAGTCCTCGACCTCGATGCGCCAGACCGCCTCCAGCCCCAGCTCGGGGAAGTCCAGCACCTCGACCTTGCGGATATTGTCCTGGGCCAGCCGCGCGGCCGGCCCGCCGATCGATCCGAGGTAGAAGCCACCGTTGTCGCGGCAGGCGCTGGTCACCGCATCGCTGCGGTTGCCCTTCGCGAGCATCACCAGCGATCCGCCCGCCTTCTGGAACAGATCGACATAGGAGTCCATGCGCCCGGCCGTGGTCGGGCCGAATGAACCGGAGGCGTAGCCCTCGGGTGTCTTCGCTGGCCCCGCGTAGTAGACGCAGTGGTCGCGCAGGTAGGCCGGCATTGGCTCTCCGCGCTCGAGCATCTCCTTGATGCGGGCGTGGGCGAGATCGCGAGCTACCACCATCGGGCCGGTGAGGGATACGAGGTGCTCGTCGGTGATCTCCGGCAGGTAGTGCGCCGGCTCGGTCTCCAACCGCTCGAGGAAGACGCCCTCGCGGGTGATGCGGGCCTTGGCCTGCCGGTCAGCGGAGCAGGAGACGGCGATGGCGACGGGGCACGAGGCGCCGTGACGGGGCAGCCGGATCACGCGCACGTCGTGGCAGAAGTACTTGCCGCCGAACTGCGCCCCGATGCCGAAGGCCTGCGTCATCGCGAGGACCTCCTGCTCCATCGCGAGGTCGCGGTAGCCGCGGCCCTCGTCGGAGCCGTGCACCGGAAGCGTGTCGTAGTACCGGGCGCTCGCGTACTTCGCTGTCTTCAAGGCGAACTCGGCGCTCGTGCCGCCGATGACGATTGCCAGGTGGTAGGGCGGGCACGCTGCCGTTCCGATTGCCCGCAGCTTCTCGTCGAGGAAGCGCGTGAACGACTCGGGGTTCAGCAGAGCGGTCGTCTCCTGGAACAAGTAGCTCTTGTTCGCGCTACCGCCGCCCTTGGCCATGAACAGGAAGTCGTACTGGTTCTCATGGCCGACGTGGGTGTCGGCGTACAGCTCGATCTGCGCGGGGAGGTTCGTGCCGGTATTGCGCTCCTGCCACATGGACAGAGGCGACAACTGCGAGTAGCGCAGGTTCAGCTTCTGGTAGGCGTCGAAGATCCCATGCGAGAGTTCGCGCTCGTCCTCGCCGTCGGTGAGCACCTGCTGCCCGCGCTTGCCCATGACGATCGCGGTGCCGGTGTCCTGGCACATGGGCAGGATGCCCCCCGCGGCGATGTTGGCGTTCTTCAGTAGGTCGAGGGCGACGAAGCGGTCGTTGGGGCTGGCCTCGGGATCGTCGAGGATGCGGCGCAGCTGGGCGAGGTGGCCCGGACGCAGCAGATGGGAGATGTCCTTGAGTGCTTCGAACGCCAGGATCCGCAGTGCCTCGGGCGCCACGGTCAGGAAGGTGCGATCGCCCAGGGTGATCTCACCGACCCCCTCGGTGGTGACGAGCCGGTACGGGGTCTCGTCATCCGTCAGGGGCAGCATCTCGGCGTACGTGAAGTCGGTCACGGGTTCAGCGTAGGCCGCTCGTCGTCGTCAGCCACCACGCGGCATAGGGAGGCAGGGACACGGGGCGTGAGATGTCGATGACGGCGCCGGACACCTGCTCCATCAGCGGTCCGGGAGCAAGTGGCCACAGCGATCCCGGCCACAGCACGCGGGTCGTCTCGGACAGGTTGTACACCTGCACGATCGAGCCGGCCGCGTGCTGACGGCGGAAGACGAGAACGGCCGGGTCGTCCGTCACGAAGGCCTCTGTCGAGACGGATGCGTGAAGTGCCGGCAGATCGCGGCGTGCACGGATGAGGTTGGCGATGGCAGAGAACACCCGGTCTGACACGCCGCCGGCCATGGCGTGGCCCTCCGCCAGTGACCAGTTCATGGCGGGCCGGTGCATCCAGCGGTTGTCGGATGCCTTGGCCGGATCGGCGAGGTAGGTCTCGTCATTGAGCATGCCGAGCTCGTCGCCCATGTAAAGGAGGGGGAGACCGCCGAAGCCGAAGACCATTGCGTAGGCGCAGGTGAGTCGCGCGATGGCCGTATCGAGGATCACGTCATTGCCGCTGGCAAGGGCCCACTCGACGCCGGCCAGGCTCGCAGCGGTGCCCGACGTGCGTCGGTCACCGGTCGCCGGGTTGGACTGGAAGTGCATGCCGCGCGCGTAACTGCCTTCGAACTCGCCGACTTCTAC
>JAPLBU010000196.1 GCA_026392575.1 Actinomycetota bacterium
CAGTCGGATCGCCGGGAAGGCGTCCTCGTCGAGCGGGTAGAAATCCCAGGAGGTCGGCGAGGTCCAGTCGCAGGCCGGGGCAGCGTCGGGGACGCGCTCGGGCCAGCTCATCCCCCAGGCGATCGGGATGCGCATGTCCGGTGGGCTCGCCTGCGCAATCGTCGACCCGTCGACGAACTCGACCATCGAGTGCACGACAGACTGCGGATGCACCACGACATCGATGGCCGACAGCGGCACATCGAACAGCAGGTGCGCCTCGATCAGTTCGAGGCCCTTGTTCATCAGCGTCGCCGAGTTGACCGTCACGAGTGGACCCATGGCCCACGTCGGGTGCGCGAGGGCCTGCTCGACGGTCACGTCGGCAAGCGCTGCCGCGTCCCAGCCACGGAACGGGCCGCCGCTCGCCGTGAGGATGAGCCGGCGCACCTCACCTGCGGTGCCAGACCGCAGGGCCTGTGCCAGTGCCGAGTGCTCGGAGTCGACGGGCACGATCTGCCCAGGAGCGGCCACTCCCTTGACGAGCGGCCCACCGATGATCAGTGACTCCTTGTTCGCCAGTGCCAGGGTGCGCCCGGCCTCCAGCGCCGCGAGCGTCGGCTGCAGACCGGCTGCTCCGGCGAGGCCATTGAGAACCACATCGCAGTCCCACCGGGCCAGCTCCGTGCTCGCGTCCGGGCCGGCGAGGATGCGCGGCAGGTCGTGGTCGCCATGGGCGAATCCGCGCCGCTGGGCCTCCGCATAGAGGGCCAGTTGCAGGTCGGCCGCCTTCGACGCCTGACGCACGGCCACGGCCTCGACTCGGAAGTCGATGGCCTGCTGAGCCAGTCTCGCAATATCCGAACCGCCCGCGGAGATTCCCACGATCACGAAGCGGTCGGGATTGCGGCTCGCCACCTCGAGGGCCTGCGTACCGATCGACCCGGTACTGCCCAGGATGACGATGCGACGCGGGCTCGCCAAGATCAGTCCTCGCTACCTGGCTGCTTGCCGTCGGCCTGCGGGTTGAATCCCGCGTGGGTCAGCATGCGTCGCAGATCGGTGATCTGCTCCAGCGTGACGTCCTTGCCGTGCGTGCGGTCGAACACCTCGACCTCGCCGCCGATCGTCACGCGGAAGCGGCCGTCGTGCTTCTCCTCGATGTCGCCGAGCGCCCCAATGAGGCTGACGACGTCGACCCACCGGATGTTGCCGCTGGTCGGATGTGCGAACAGCGCCGTCAGCGTGTCGCGGTGATGATTGTTCGGGTGGGTATCAGGCATGTGGTGAGGCTACCCGCGTCCGGTGGCCGCCGACACCGCGGGCGCAGTGGACGCCACGGCGCGCAGCGCGAACCACAGGTCGGCCCGAACGGCCGGGTCGTCGAGAGGCCGGCCCAGCACAGCCTCCGCGCGCCGCAGCCGGTGGCGCACCGTGTGCCGGTGGATGCCCAAGCGCTGCGCTGCGGCGTCGACCTGCCCGTGCTGCTCGAGCCAGGCGCGCAGGGTGTCCATCAGCTCCGGCCCCTCACCGGTGGTCGTCAGGTCACCGAGGTAGCCGACGGCCCACGCCGCGGTCGTGGCCGCATCGATCAGGGTGGCCAGGCCGCGCGCCGGCTCGTCGTCGAACGAGCACAGTCCGGTACCGAGGGCTGCCGCGTGATCGGCCTGCTCGACGGCCTGCCGGACATTGGCCGGGTCGGTGAGGTCCAGCGCGCACGAGATCCCTACGGACAGGACACCGACCGCCGTGCCAAGGGAGCGGAGTGCACCGGGCAGGACACCGTCGGCCTCGATCCGCGCGAATCCCGCCACATCCCCGGTCGCCCGCCGGGCGAGAACGGCATATCCGCTGCCGTGGGCGTCAGCGAGCAGCACCTCCGGCACCGGCCGCCCCTCCTGGCCGCGCACCGTGATCGCCACCGCACGGCCGGGGTTCAGCCCGTCGAGTCCGAGGCGGTCGAGCAGCTCTGCCGAGAGGCCGTGCTCGGTGGCGACGGAGGTGAGCAGCCCACGCCAGGCATCCATCGCCTCATCGACAGCGAGGGGACGCGAGGCCTCCCACGACATCAGCGATACCGCGAGGTTCATCACTGCCTGGTCCGCCGCGCGCAGCGGCCGGGGTGAGCCCACGACCAGGAAGCCCTGAGCGGTGCCCTTCACGCCGATGGGCAGGATCACCAGGTGCTCGTCAGTCGTCGCGATGGATGCTGATGCCAGCAGGCCTCGAGGCCGCAGGCGGTCGATCTCGCCGGCGAGCTCGGCCGCGCGCACCGCTGCGCTCGCGGGGTGGGCCGCGATCACGTCCCCGACCG
>JAPLBU010000112.1 GCA_026392575.1 Actinomycetota bacterium
CTCGCGCGGCGGGGCCAGCTGCTCGAGTCGGCCGTTGCTCATGACGCCCACCCGATCGGCGATGGCGAGTGCCTCGTGCTGGTCGTGCGTGACGAAGACGGTGGTCACCCCGATCTCCAGTTGCAGCCGGCGGATCTCGTCTCGAAGTGTCTCGCGCACCTTCGCATCGAGTGCCGACAGCGGCTCGTCGAGCAGTAGCACCCTCGGTGCGGTGGCGATCGCGCGCGCGAGGGCTACGCGCTGCTTCTGACCGCCCGACATCTGGTGCGGGTACTTGTCGGCGTGCTCCTGCAGCGCGGTCACCTCGATCATCCGGTCGATGATCGACGTTCGTTCGGCGGCCGACTTCTTCTGGACCTTGAGGCCGAAGTCGATGTTCTGCCTAGCCGTCATGTTCGGAAACAGGCTGTAGTCCTGGAAGACCATGCCGAACTGACGCTTCTCGGGGGGGTCGTTGGACAGGTCACGGCCCTCGACCATGACCGTGCCGGCATCCGGCCGCTCGAAGCCGGCCAAGATCCGGAGCGCCGTCGTCTTGCCGCACCCACTCGGCCCCAGCAGGCACACGAGTTCGCCGGACGCGATGTTCAGCGTGAAGTCATCCAGCGCACGTGACGGACCGAAGGTCTTGCGGATGCCGACCATGTCGACGTTAGCCATGCAATGCTCCTAGAGACCGGTGGTCTGAATGTTGAGGCCGCGGCGACGCAGTGAACGCACGACGAGGCCGAGGCTGAGGGCGGTCAGGACCATGACGAACAGGGCAAGTGCGAGCCCACCACGCGGATCGCTGCGCTGGTAGTTCACCATCTCCGTGGGCAGCGTGCGCTTGAGCAGCAGGGACGCGAACGCGAACTCGCCCAACACCATGGCGGCCGTGAGTCCCGCAGCTGCCACCATCGAGGCGCGCATGTTCGGGATGAGCACCCTGAAGATGATGGTCGCCAGTGACGCACCCATGCTCCTCGACGCCTCGTAGAGCGTGCGGGCATTGATCGCCTGCAGGCCAGCATCGAGGGCTCGGTAGGTGAAAGGCATCGCCCACAGCGCGTAGAACGGCACCAGACTGAAGTTGCTGGCCAGGAACCATGGGACGGTAGCCCGGAAGGTTGCGGCAACGCCCACGACAAGGGCGATCGGCGGAATGACCCACGGCAGCAGCGTCAGCGCGGTCAGGTACGGGCGGATCTGGGGGTTGCGCACCTCGGTGACGATCGCAAGGGGCACCAGCAGAATCAGGTTGAGCAGGATCGCGAAGACGACGAGGAGCACGCTGGTCTTCGTCGCGGCCAGGATCTGCGGATCAGTGAGTGCCGTCCACAGGCCCGCTGCAGACCAGCCGGTGAACAGCTTCTCTGGCGTCAACAGTGCGGTAGGCACTGCCTGGAAGGCGAAGCGAGCCATCGCCAGCATTGGGACTGCGAAATACAGGGCTATCCCAACCAGGAACACCCACTTCACCGCCGACGTCGCACGCAGAGTCGGTTTGGTATTGGGTGACGCCTGAAGACCCTCGACATGGTCGGATCCGGGCATCAGTGCCGTGACGGCTTCCATGCTCATGTGCTGGTCCACTTCAGGGTGCGGCGCTGCAGCAGCGTCATGATCAGCAGGCTTGAGAGAAGCAAGGCGATCACCCAGGCGACGATGGCATTGCCCAGATCCTCTTCGCCCGTGATCACATTGCCCTGCAGAAGGAACCGGATCTGCAGGGGGACCAAGGCGCCGCCCGCGTTCAGGACGTAGGCGGTCGCATATGCGGTGAAGGCATTCACGAATAGAAGGAGAATGCCCCCCAGCGTCGCCGGTGTGAGGATCGGAATCCCAACCGACCACCAGTAGCGGCCGGGAGATGCCCCCATGATCGCTGCCGCCTCGCGCCAGGAGGACTTGAGTCCGTTGACCGCTGGCATCATCACCAGAAACATCAAGGGGATCTGGAAGTAGAGGTATACGACCACCAGACCCCAGAATCCGGTTGCCGAGATTCCGTAGTCAGCGAGATTGACCCCGACACTCATGAACAGCTTGGTCAGGATGCCCTGTGCGCCGATGGTGGCAATGAAGGCGAACGCAAGGCCCACGCCGCCCAGTTGCGAGGCAACCGCAGACCAGGAGTCGAGGGTCGGGTGAAGCCAGCGGGGCCGGTCCAGGCTCTTGATCGTCAGTGCCAGCAGGATGCCGACGATCCCGCCGATGATCGCGCTCGCGCCCGAGAGTGCTATCGAATTGATGAAGCCGGTGCGGTATGTGCCCGACAGCGCACGTTGCAGGGCTTCGGTGCCGAAGGAACCGCCCGGCGTGACCGCCTTGTACAGGACAACGATCGTGGGGTAGACGAGAAACAGGCCCACGAACGCCGCGAACGGCAGCACCACGAGAAGGCCGAGGCGGTTCTCTCGACGGAAGAGGGCGCGCACTCAAGCCTCCTTCAGGTTGTGCAGGAACAGGCTATGTCCTGCAGGCAAAGAGAGGTGGGGCGTCGACCCAACTCGCATCGGGTCGACGCCCCACCATCGGTCTATCGACTTACTGGTCCGCGACCATCGGGCCCCAGTTCTCAGTGAGCTGGGCCTTCATCGCCTCGGTCTGCGCCGCCGTCGGGAAGGTGATCTGCGAGATCAGGTCGGCTGCGGGAAGGTTGGCCTTCATGTCGGCCGTGATGGTGCCTGCGGCATCCATCGCTGCGTAGCGAGCCGGGATGGCCCCGCCTGCGAGGTAGCCGAGAGCGCCGGCATCACCGGTGATGTGCTCCATCCACAAGCGCGCTGCGCAGGGGTGAACCGCATCCGAGACGACCGACTGCGCGTAGTACGAGCCGTACAGTCCATCGCTTGGGATGACGGTCTTCATGTCGAAGCCCGCCTCCTGCAGCTTGGGCAGGATGCCCGGGAAGTTGTACGACCAGTCGAGTGCGATCGGCACATCGCCGGACACGAGGGCCGCCTCTGTGACGTCGATGACCTGCAGGTTGCCAGACTTCTTGAGATCCGCGAAGTACTGGATGCCCGGCATCAGGTCGTCGTACGAACCACCGTTGGCCAGCGATGCCGCAACAACGGCTGCGAACGCTGCGCCCGCCTCGCGCGGGTCACCGTTCAGCGTGACCTGCCCCTTGTACTCGGGCTTCTTGAGATCGGCCCAGGTCTGCGGCGCATTCTTGACAAGCGTCGTGTTGGAGCCGATCGACATGATGCCGTAGTACGCACCGATCCAGTTGCCGTCGGGGTCCTTCAAGTTGTCCGGGATCTCGGCCCAGTTGGTGGTCTCGTACGGAGTGATGAGGCCATCGGTCTTGGCCTGCTCGACGAAGGACGGACCGATGTCGATAGCGTCGGGCTTATCGGGCTGGCCGGCGAGGGTCGTAATCGCCGTGAGCTCGTCTGCCGACGACGCATCCGGGGTCGCGACGGGGGCCTCGAGGCCGTAGGTGTCGCGGAAGGACTTCAGGATGCCGCCGTAGTTGGCCCAGGTGTCGGGAAGGGCGATCAGGTTGACATTGCCCTCCTCCTTGGCCTTGGCCGCGATCTCGTCGACCGTGGTGCCGCACTCGGGGCCCGCAGCCATGGTGGCAGCGGCGCTCTCGGCGGGGGAGGCAGCAGTGCTTGCTGCAGCGGTGGTGGCGGTGCTTGCGGCCGCAGATGTCTCGGTGCTCGTCGTGGTCGACGAGCAGGCCGCGACCAGCGACGCGGTGAGGAGCACCGGTACGACCAGTAGTGACTTGCGCATGCGCAGTTCCTCTCGTTGGGATTCGGCATCAAGGTAGTGACACAGCACGTTGGTTGTCGGTCAGGCAACCCAACCGACTGCAAACAGTTGCCGAACGGACGGGGGCGGTAGAGACCAGGATGGGAACCCGCCTACCGTGGTGTCGTGCCTCGCACCGGCAGAGCCATCCACACCACCGGCCACATCCTCATGGCCGTAGTCAGTGGGCTGCTCCTGACGGTCGTCGGCCCCGGACCGGCAGCGGCCGACGAGCCCCGCTACCACCCATCCCGGCTCGCCCACGTCGGCACGGCGGGGCAGGTCATCGTCGTCACCGCCCCCTCCTGGCGCTCCGCCGAGGCCACCCTGCGCGCCTACGAGCGAGATGGCGATGGTGGCTGGCGTGAGGTAGTCGGCGCGACCCCTGCCCGCCTCGGCTGGAGCGGTCTCGTCCTCGCGGACAGGCGGCGTCAGGGCACCGGCAAGACCCCGGCAGGCACGTTCGCGATCCCTAGCGCCTTCGGTCGATTCGCCAATCCGGGCACCGACCTGCCGTACACGCAGTTCGACCGTAACGACGCCTGGACCTACAACCCCGAGAACCCCTTTACCTACAACGTGTTCCAGGACGCCGCTGTCTCGTGGTCGTCGTATGGCGGCTACGTCGAAGACCTGTGGGGCCACGGCAGCCAATACCGATACGCCGCCGTCCTCGACTACAACCTGCCGCAGGGGCCCATCCGCACGGACTCGCGCGGCATCCGGCGCAGCACCGTTCCCGCCGACACCAAGGCCGGCGGTGGGATCTTCCTGCACGTGACCGATGGTCGGTCGACGGCCGGCTGCATCGCCATTCCGCAGGCTGAGATGCGAACGGTGCTCGATTGGCTCGATCCGGGCCGCAAGCCGGTCATCGTCATCGGGCCGGAGTCGGTGATCGACCGGATGTAGATACCTGGAGCCTCAGCCGATCCGGATGTCGTCGAGCACCGGGAACTGCGCGCGCCACTCGTTGGCAGCGGCCGGATCCACCTCGACGATCAGCACCTCGGCGCCGTCCCCCGCCTGCGCGACAACCGCACCCCTCGGGTCGACAACCACGGAGTGGCCGCCCAACTCGACTCCGGGCTGCGAACCGACCTCATTGCACGCGATGAACCACACCTGGTTCTCGATGGCCCGGGCGCGGGCCAGGACATCCCAGTGCTCGATGCGCGGGGTGGGCCAGCCGGACGAAAGCAGGATCGCTGTCGCGCCGCCATCGACCAGAGCGCGGAACATCTCCGGGAATCGCATGTCGTAGCAGGTCGCCAAGCCCGTCGGCCCCAGAGGAGTCTCGACGACGACGAGTTCGTCGCCCCCACTCATCAGGACGGTCTCGCCACCGTCGAAGCCGAACAGGTGCACCTTTCGGTAGACCGCCACGAGCTCGCCGTCCGGTGCGAAAAGGACACTGGTGTTGTAGTGCTGACCGTCCTCGTCGACCTCGCAGAACGACCCGCCATGCAGCCAGATCGAGTGCTCGGCCGCTATGCCACCGAGCGCCTGCACCAGTGGGCCATCAATGGCCTGCGCGTGCTCACGCGCCGCATCGACGTCGAAGGCCCCGACATGCCAGAGCTCCGGCAGGATCACCATGTCGGCATCGCGCGCAACAGTATCGACCAGTTTCAGGCCACGGGTGACCCGGCTCGCCACCGGCTCCGATGTCGAGCAGTCCAGTTGGATCAGTGCCACGCGAACGGTCATGCCCAGACTCTACGACGGGGGCGCGTGCCCCGCGGCTAACGTGCACCCATGGAAAGCAGTGACATCAATCCCACCGATCCCGAGCTGATCACCATCTGGCAGCAGGCACTGGAGGACGTCGATGCCGTCTGTGCCACGCTCGACGACGAGCACTGGGACGCCCCGACGCCCTGCCCGGGCTGGACTGTTGCGGATGTCGTCGCCCACAACATCGCAATCGAACAGGTGCTCTCTGGCGCGCCCGGCAACGACCACGAGCCGAATTGGGACCTCCTCCCGCATGTCACGAGCGACTTCGGCAGATTCACCGAGGTCGGCGTGGACGCCCGCCGCGGGAGATCACGCGACGAGGTGCTGGCCGAACTACGCGAGACCATCGCGATACGCCGCACCCAACTCGATGCCTTGCCCGCGGGCGAGGCCGTGATCGGTCCCCTGGGCAACCCCACGACTCTCGAACGCATGCTGCGCATACGGATATTCGACACGTGGATGCACGAGCAGGACATTCGAACCGCCATCGGCTTCGACGGCAGCTGGGACAGTGCCCCCGCGGTGATCGCGTTTCAGCAGATGACCCGTTCACTTCCGGTGATCTGGAGCAAGGGGTCGCAGGCACCCACGGGGACCACTGTGCGTGTGACCGTCGCGGGGCCGGGCCTCGAGGCAGACAAGTACGTCGTGGTGGACGATGAAGGACGTGGGCAGGCGTGTGCACCCGTGCTAAACCCCACCGTCTCCCTCGCGGTGTCGTGGCCGGACTACATGCTGCTGACCGGTGGCCGCATCGACGTTGATGAGCCCGGCCTCCGTGGCCGCATTCAACTGACCGGCGACCCAGTGCTGGCGGCGGCCCTGCTGGCCGCCCTGTCGATCACGCCGTAGGTCAGTTCGCCTTGATCCAGTCGGAGGCATCCGTCGCGTTATAGGTCCCCTTGCACGGAGCCGTATCGCGTGCTGCCTGCGAGACGATCGCCCGACTTGCCGTGAAGCCCTTTGCGTTCCATACCCTCGAAACCTTCGGGACCATGTGCAGAAGCGGTGAGTCCAAGTACCTCCCGTCATACGATCTGAAGGCGATGTCGAAGCTGGTTCCCTCCGGGTGTAGCTGATCAATGACTGCTGGAGCGTTGCTCGGAGGCCAAGCGGTCACAACCTGACCCGCCTTCACCTTGGCACCGTTCTTCACCTGGGGATCACCATGGAAGAAGACCATCTGCCAGCCGGTAACAGCAGAAGTGACGGACAGTTGCTTGCCCAGCGGAAACTGCTCATCCGTGATCGTCACGGTGCCCGCGAAAGGCGCAACACCTCTGATGGAATCCGTTGACGTCCACGGCACGTCCGTCTGGACGTAGTGCTTCATCGATCTGTCACTCTCGGGCTTGCCGTTGACGTTGTTCCCGCTGGAGTCGTGACCCGAGCACGACCGGAAGACGCTGATCGACGTGACGTGCGCCAAGTCAACGGGATTGGCCAGGATCCACTTGCCGGTGGTGGGGATGCTCTTAAGTGGCTTGGACGCGGTCCCGGCAGATGAGCTCCCGCTCCCCGTCGACCCACCCGAAGTGAGGCACGACTTCGACTTGTCCTTCAGAGCCACGTCGTAGGGGGTGAGCAGGAACTGCTCGTATTCAGCCGCTGTAAGGACCTTCTTGAGGCAGGCTTCCTGAGTTGGCGTGGTATTCGGGCCAGTATCTGCCCAGGCAGCGGGGACGACGCTCAACACCAACCCGGTTGCAACGAGGCCAAGAAGCGATCTCCGACCATTCATGGCATCTCCCGTGGCTAGGTGGACTGCATCCAGTTCCGTTAGGGGATCTGTAGCAGAAGCACTGACAGAGAATGCGACTTTTCTCTGCGTCGTAGCCGGGACCAGCGTCAGGTGGTATCCGCGGGGAGCCGACGATCCCAGCGTTCCGGCCCACCCACGGGTCCATCACGCCCTAGCGGTCGACCGCCTCGATGACCAGTGCGAGCGCCGGATCACCCAGGAAGTCAGCGATTGACCGGAGGGCTCGCGAGCCTGTCGCTCCGTCGATGACCCGATGGTCGAATGACAGTGACAACTGCATCACCGGTCTCGGCACCACGTGTCCGTCGACCACCCACGGCCGGTCCAGGATGCGGCCCATCGCCAGGATCGCCGTCTGCCCGGGGTTGAGGATCGGCGTGCCGCCATCGATGCCGAACACCCCGATATTGGTGAGAGTGATCGTCCCGCCGGTGAGGTCTGCCGGAGTCGCTCGTCCGGCCCGGGCGGTCTCGATCAACAGCTGCACCGCGCGCGCCAGATCGACGATGCCGAGAGCCGACGCACCCTTGATGCTCGGCACGAGCAGGCCTCGGGGTGTGTCTGCGGCGATGCCCAGATTGACCTCGCGATGCAGCACGACATGTGCACCTTCCGGCGTGTCGACCCAGGTCGAGTTGATGATCGGCTGCTCGACGGCGGCTCGCACGAGGCCCGCCGCCACCAGGATCATCGGACTGATGCGAACATCGGCGCTCGACGGATGCTCCCGCAGTTTCGCCAGCACCTCCATGGCTCGAGCCATGTCGACGTCGACCCACTCCGTGACATGGGGTGCCGTGAACGCCGACTGGGCCATCGCATCGGCCATAGCTCGCTGGACGCCACGGACGGGGATGCGCTCACCCGCAAGTCCGCCCGCACTCGGGGACGCGGAGATCGGGGCCGGCCTCGCCTCACCACCACTGACTCGCATGACATCAGCCCGCGTGACCTCGCCGTGTGGTCCGGAAGGCGTGACCGAGCCAAGGTCAACACCTAGGTCTCGTGCAAGCTTGCGTACCAATGGCTTTGCGCGCGCCCGACCCACAGCCGGGTCTCCACGCTCGGGATCGGGCGCCGGCGCCGGCGTGCCATCGGGTGCACGGCGCGCACGGCGCGTCACAGGTGCATCTACGCGCACGCCGTAACCAACGAGCACCGCCTGCCGCTCATTCGAGGCAGCGGGTGAAGCGCCGGCCGTGCGTATCGAGATGATGGGCGAACCGACAGGCACGATCATGCCCTCGGCGACATGAAGCTCGTCGACCGTTCCGGCATAGGGACAGGGCAGTTCAACGGAAGCCTTGGCCGTCTCGATCTCCACCACCATGTCGTTGACGCGGACGACGTCACCCGGGCGGACATGCCATCGCAGGATCTCGGCCTCGGTGAGACCCTCCCCGACATCGGGCAGGGTGAAGACACGCAGCTCACTCATCGGCCGCTCACCTCAGTAGGCCATTGCTCGGTCGACCGCATCGAGAACCCGGTCGAGGTCGGGGAGGAAGTGCTCCTCGAGACGGCTCGCGGGGTAGGGGATGTCGAATCCGGTCACGCGCAGCACCGGCGCCTCGAGCGAGTAGAAGCATCGCTCTGTCACGCGCGCCGCGATCTCCGCACCGAGTCCGATATTGGCTGATGCCTCGTGCACAACGACGAGCCTGCCGGTGCGTTCAACGGATGCCACGAGTGTCTCTATGTCCAGGGGTGACAGCGACTGGAGGTCGATCACCTCAAGGGAGACATCGGACGATGCACGTGCCGCCTCGAGACAGGTGCGGACCATGGGTCCGTAGCAGGCAACCGTGACATCGTCGCCGGCCTGCACGACCCGGGCCCGCCACGGGTCCGGCACCCGCTGAAGGTCCTGTGCGTCAAGGCCCTCGTCCACTTCGCCCTTGTCCCAGTAGCGGCGCTTCGGTTCGAAGTAGACGACGGGATCGTCGCACGCGATCGCCTGCTGGATCGTGACGAATGCCGCCTGCGGGTCTCCCGGCGTCAGCACCCGCAGGCCAGCCGTATGGGCGAAGTACGCCTCGGGTGACTCGCTGTGGTGCTCGACTGCGCCGATACCACCGCCGTACGGGATACGGATCACGATCGGCATTCGGACAGTGCCCTCTGTCCGCCGGTGCATCTTCGCGACCTGGGACACGATCTGATCGAATGCCGGGTAGACGAACCCGTCGAACTGGATCTCCACGACCGGCCGATACCCGCGCATCGCAAGCCCCACGGCCGCCCCGACGATGCCGCTCTCCGCCAGCGGGGCGTCCATGACCCGATGCTCGCCGAAGTCCTTCTGCAGTCCGTCGGTGATACGAAACACGCCACCAAGCCGACCGATGTCCTCACCGAAGAGGATGACTTTGCTGTCCTGCTCCATCGCCCGACGCAGGCCGGTGTTGAGCGCCTTCGCCATCGTCATCGCCGTCACGCCGGGCCCCCCGACACGAATGATGCCTCGTACTCGCGCAACTGGCGACGCTGCTCCTCGAGGAGCGCGTGCGGCTCCGCGTAGACATGGTCGAACATCGAGGTCGCTTCAGGCTCCACCATGGATCGGACACCGTCGCGGACGTGGACGGCGAGTTCGTCGGCCTCGTGGTCCACCTGGTCGAAGTAGTGCCGATCGGCGATGCCGTGTCGCGCAAGGAAGA
This sequence comes from Actinomycetota bacterium, assembly GCA_026392575.1. Lineage (GTDB taxonomy): Bacteria > Actinomycetota > Actinomycetes > S36-B12 > S36-B12 > UBA10649. The sequence continues at coordinate 9,913 of JAPLBU010000112.1, forward strand.
CCTTGAGCCGCTCGATCGGATCACGCAGCCGCCAGATCTCGAGTTCCTCTGCCCCTCGATACCGAGTCGGATCGTCGGAGGTCGTGTGCGCGGCCATGCGATACGTGTACGCCTCGATGAGCGTTGGACCGCCGCCCGCGCGCGCCCGTTCCAGTGCCTCGCGCGTGACAGCCATCACCGCGAGGATGTCGTTGCCATCGACCAGCACACCGGGAAAGCCGAAGCCGGCCGCGCGCGCATGGATAGGAGCCCGGCTCCTGTGCTCCCGGGGCTGCGAGATGGCCCACTGGTTGTTCTGGCAGAAGAACACCACCGGCGCATTGAATACCGAGCCGAAGACGAATGCCTCGTTGACGTCGCCCTCATCCGTCGCACCGTCACCGAAATAGGCGATGACGGCGTCATCCGAGCCATCGAGCTGGATGCCCATCGCATAGCCCGCAGCGTGCAGTGCCTGATTGCCGATGACGATCGTGTAGATCGCACAGCCGCGTTCGATGGGGTCCCATCCACCGTTCGTGACACCGCGGAACATCGCGAGGATCTCCAGTGGCTTGATGCCGCGGCTCCACGTGACGCCATGATCGCGATACGTCGGGAACGCGAAGTCGCCTGAACGCAGGCACCTGGCCGAACCGACCTGTGCCGCCTCCTGGCCCAGACTCGAGGCCCACAGCCCGAGTTCCCCTTGCCGTTGCAGCGCTGTCGCCTCGGTATCAATCCGCCGCACCAGGACCATGTCGCGGTAGAGATCTCGGAGCTCCGCATCACCGAGGGTGATGTCGTAGCGCGTGTCGAAGACGCGTTCCCCCTCAGGGGAGAGCAGCTGGATCGCTGCGCCTGCACGGATTGCGTCGCTCATCACACCTCCGGGCTCATCCTGCCACCGGCGGGAACGCGGTAGTGCAGAATGACGCCATGATGTCCACCCCCGCGACCGACGGCACCATCCGTGTCTTCCTGATGGACGACCACGAGATCGTCCGGCGGGGGCTCGCTGACCTGATCAGCCTCGAGCGCGACATGGAGGTTGTCGGCGAGGCCGGCTCGACAGCCGACGCCCTGCACCGCATCCCCGCTGCACGTCCCGACGTCGCCGTGCTCGACGTCCGTCTGCCCGATGGCAGCGGCGTCGAGGTCTGCCGCGAAGTACGTTCGTCCATGCCAGACGTGCACTGCCTGATGCTCACCTCGTATGCCGATGACGAGGCACTCTTCGACGCGATCATGGCGGGTGCCTCGGGTTACGTGCTCAAGGAGATCCGCGGTAACGACCTCATCGACGCGATTCGTCAGGTGGCCTCGGGCAAGTCACTCCTTGATCCGATGGCGACCCAGCGCGTTCTTGAGCGCCTGCGCAACGGCGAGAAGCACGATGGTCGGCTCGACGCCCTCTCCGATCAGGAGAAGCGCATCCTCGAACTCATCGGCGAGGGCATGACCAACCGCCAGATCGGTGAGCAGATGCATCTGGCGGAGAAGACGGTCAAGAACTACGTGTCGAGCTTGCTCGCAAAGCTCGGCATGGAGCGGCGTACGCAGGCTGCGGCCTTCGTGGCCCGCATGTCCGCCGAGCAGGATCACTCCCGAAACTGACGCTGAGCCGGTGGTCCCCTGCCCCGGACCTTCTTAATACCTGCGTAATTCCCCGTCGGCGTGGGACAGTGGCGGGACTTCATCCACGCCACGCTCGGCCGGGGGGCCACATGTACAGGTCGTTGAGAACGTGGGCGGGGATGGCCACTGCCCTGCTGCTGCTCGTGTCCGGGCTCGTATCAGCGACCCCCGCCTCGGCCGCCAGCCTGCCGACTGCGCCGCTGGTGACGTGGGTCATCACCAGCGGAAGCACTGCCACGCTGCACTGGGCTCCACCGAGCGATTCCGGCACCCTGGAAGGAATCCTCACCTACCGCATCGACTACACCAGCGATGGCGGCACATCATGGGCGATGGTGACGCTCAGCACCGGATCCAGTCTCACCGGCTGGGGGACGGCCGACATCTCGTTCCCACTCGATCCGGCGTCCTATGTGCTCGGCACGAGCTACCAATTCCGCGTCGCCGCCATCAACTCCGTCGGCACCGGGCCGTGGTCCCCCGCCTCCGGCACCTACCTCCGATCGGGACTCCCTACCGAGCCGGTGCTCAGTGCGGCCGTCACGCCTGGCAACGCGCAGGCGTCCCTCCAGTGGTGCTGCTCAAATCCTCAGGGCAGTGCAATCACCGGGTACTCCATCAAGGCCTCCGCCGACGCGGGTGCGACGTGGGGTGTCGCCCTGGCGAATACCGGGAGCACGGCGTTGTCCGGAACGGTTACCGGGCTGACCAATGGGCGCAGCTACGTCTTCCAGGTGGCGGCCATCAACGCCAACGGCACCGGGACGTGGTCGGCTACATCGAACGCGGCGACGCCCACCGGACCGCCCGAC
>JAPLBU010000347.1 GCA_026392575.1 Actinomycetota bacterium
AGGGCGGTGCGAACCATCCCGACATGGGGGTTGCCTGTCGGCGAGGGGCAGAAGCGGACGCGGACGTTGCTGTCAGACACGATCAATCACCGGATTCGTCAGAGTGCCAATACCGTCGATGGACACCGAGACCTCGTCGCCCGCGACGAGCGGGCCAACCCCTGCGGGGGTGCCGGTGAGGATGACGTCGCCGGGCAGCAGCGTCATCACGGAGCTGATCCATGACACGAGTGCGGTCACGTCGTGCACCATGTCGCCCGTGGTTCCGGCCTGCCGGACTTCGCCGTTGACCAGGCAGGTGATGTCGGCATCGTCGAGATCGACACTCGTCTCGATCCAGGGGCCGATAGGGCAGAACGAGTCGAAGCCCTTCGCCCTCCCCCACTGCCCGTCGGTGCGCTGCAGGTCGCGTGCCGTGACGTCGTTCGCGCACGTGAAGCCCAGGACGACCTCCGGTACGCGCTCCTCGGGAACATCGCGGCAGAGCCGTCCGATCACGATCGCCAATTCGGCCTCATGCTCGACCAGTTCGGACTGCCAGGGCAGCAGGATCGGCTCGCCCGGACCGATGACACTCGTGTTGGGCTTGAGGAAGATCATCGGAACGACCGGCACCTCGTTGCCCATCTCGCGAGCGTGCTCGGCGTAGTTGCGACCGACCGCGATGATCTTGCTCGGCAGCACCGGAGCCACGAGTCGCACGTCGGCCAGCTGCAGCACCCGGCCCTCCGGCTCGAATGGGCCGAACGGATGGCTGCTCAGCAGCGCCACCGCCTCGCCCTCGATAACCCCGTAGTGAAGCTCGTCGTCGACGGATACCCGGCAGATGCGCACGGACGTGACCCTACCGATCCCGGCGTAGCAGCCCGTACTTCACGGCATCCTCGAGCGCCCGCCAGGATGCCGCGATGACGTTCTCGTGCACGCCGACCGTGCTCCACGAGTCCAGACCGTCGCTGGTGCCGATAAGGACGCGTGTCTTGGCGCCGGTGCCCATCTTCTCGTCGAGGATGCGGACCTTGTAGTCGACCAGGCGCATCGTGTCGAGGTCCGGGTACACCTGCACAATGGCCCGACGCATCGCCCGGTCGAGGGCATTGACAGGGCCGTTGCCCTCAGCGGTGGAGATGATCCGCTCGCCCCCGAGGAGCAGCTTCACGGTTGCCTCCGTCTTGACCACACCGTCGACGTCCTGCTCCACGATGGTGCGCCACGACTCGACCTCGAACGCCACCTCTGCACCCTGGCTGTCGAGGATGAGCAGTTCGAAGGATGCGTCGGCGGCCTCGAAGGACCAGCCCTGCGACTCGAGTTCCTTGACCTGCGCGACAACCCGCGTCACGACATCGGGGCTGCTGGACAGGTCGTGCCCGAGCTCTGCGCCCTTCAGCTCGATCGACGCGCGGCCGGCCATCTCTGTGATGAGGACGTTCTGCTGGTTGCCGACCACGTGCGGGTCGATGTGGTTGTACAGGTCGACATTGACCTTGAGCGCGCTCGCATGCAGGCCGGCCTTGTGCGCGAACGACGCCCATCCGGCATAGGGCTGATGGGTATTGGGAGCGATATTGGCGATCTCCGCGATCGCATGCGAGAACCGCACGGTCTCGGCGAGGCTGCCCTCAGGGAGGCAGTCGATCCCGAGCTTCAGCTGCAGGTTCGGGACCACGACGAACAGGTCGGCGTTGCCGGTGCGCTCGCCGTAGCCGTTGGCGGTGCACTGCACATGCGTGACGCCCGCCTCGACCGCGGACACCGAGTTGGCGATGGCGCAACCGGTGTCGTCCTGGCAGTGGATGCCCAGCCGCACGCCCGAACGCTCGCGAACGTCCGTGACGATCTCGAACATCCCGTGCGGCAGCATGCCGCCGTTGGTGTCGCACATGACACCGACCGCGGCACCTGCCTCGGCTGCGGCGACGAGGAGGCTGATGCCGTAGTCCTTGTCATGCTTGTAGCCGTCGAAGAAGTGCTCCATGTCGACGAAGACCTTGCGGCCCTCTGCGACGAGGAAGCGCACGGTGTCCTGGACCATCGCGAGGTTCTCCTCGTTGGTGGTCCGCAGGGCCTCCTTCACATGCCGCACATCGGACTTCGCGACGACGGTGATGACGGGGGCATGCGAGTCGAGCAGTGCCCGCACCTGCAGGTCGTCCTCGACACGAACCCCGGCCTTGCGCGTCGCCCCGAAAGCCACCAGCTCAGCGTTCTTCAGCGAGAGCTCGGTGCGCGCGCGCTCGAAGAACTCGGTGTCCTTCGGCATCGCGCCCGGCCAGCCGCCCTCAATGAAGCCCACGCCGTACTCGTCGAGCATCCGAGCCACGGCGAGCTTGTCGGCGACCGAGTACGAGATGCCCTCGCGCTGGGCTCCGTCGCGCAGTGTGGTGTCGTAGACATGGAAGGCGTCTGGGCGCGGCATGGTCAGTCCTCACGTTCGGTGTCGATCATCCGCCAACGAAAAAGCCCCCCGCGGGTGCGAAGGGCTGCGCGTCGACGTATCGACGCGCTAGTTAATGATGACGGCGGTGCGGAACACAGCCACATTCTGCCATACCGCGCCTTCGGCACGCTCAGCGACTGCCGCCGCTGCCGAACGCCTCGTAGGCGGCCAGCACCTGCCGGTGCCATCCCCGGTCGAGGCGCGCAGCGACCCGCTGCCTCGTCGCCGTTGCGCTGCCGGCGGCGAGCCCCACTGTCGTCTGGATGACGGCCAGGCCACGCTGAGTCGTCAGGCGGTGCTCGAACGTCTGGACTCCATGCGGGTCGGGGAACCTGACGGTGGTTTCGATTCCGATCCGCGCGGCACTGCTGAAGTGACTGCTCTGGACGGCCTCGACATTGACGTATGGGCCGGCTCCCCACACCACCGTGGGCGTGTCAGGACAGTCCGCCGCCCTGATTTCGCCCAGTGCAGAGGCGGCAGCCGTACGGGTCGGGTACTGGAAGACCCACACGTCTCCCCGGACGCCTTCGCCGACGGTGTACCCGACCGTGCCAACGTCGCGCGCCAGGGCGAGAACCTCGATGTCACCTACACCGGTGAGGCAGACGTAGGGCGCCGCGCCGGCCAGGGCGTGGTAATCCAGCTGGCGCCATGCGCGCAAGCTCAGCGGCATCTGGGGGCGAAGCAGGACGTGCTGGA
>JAPLBU010000102.1 GCA_026392575.1 Actinomycetota bacterium
GAAGGCGATGCCGAGCAGCGTGCAGGACAGCAGACCGAGCACGCTCACCCAGGCGAACGTGAACCATTTCGTCGCCGTGTCCGGCAGGTTCACGCCGTAGAACAGGACGCCGACGGTGAGCAGGACGATGACTTGGACGGCGTAGGCGGTGAAGACCATGCCGACCTTGCCGATGAAGTAGGACGCCTTCGGCATCGGCAGCCCCTGGAGCCGCTTGAGAGTCGCGTCATCACGTTCCATCGGAATGGCAATCGCCAGGTTCTGGAACGAGGTGTAGAGGATGCCGGAGGCGATCATGCCGGCGAGGAAGTACTGCGAGAACGTGACGTCCTCGAAGCCCACCTCCTGATTGGCGAACACCGATCCGAAGATGACGAGAAGGATCATCGGGAGCGCGAAGTTGAACAACGCGCTCTCACGATCGCGGAAGAACTGGCGCAGTTCCAGGCCGACGCGCCTCCCACCCAAGGCCAGTGTGCGACTCATGACTCGCCCTCCACTGCCAGTAGCGAGAGGTAGGTGTCCTCGAGTGTCGGCCGGTGCACCGACAGCTCCGGGATCTCGCCGCCGAGTCGATCAGCAAGTGCACGTACGAAGGCCGTCGGCTCGATCGTCGACTCGGATCGCTCGACTCCTCCTTCGGCCCAACTGACAACGGCAGTCGCGTTGGATCGGTTGCCGATCTGCGACGGGGTGTCGCACGCGACGATCCGTCCCCGCGCGATGACCGCAACTCGATCAGCGAGGCGTTCGGCCTCGTCGAGATAGTGGGTAGTGAGCAGGATCGTCGTGCCTTCGGACTTCAGTTGCTCGATGAGCGTCCAGAACTCGCGGCGCGCCTCTGGATCGAAGCCCGTCGTCGGCTCGTCGAGGAAGAGCATCTCGGGTCGACCGATGATGCCGAGTGCGACGTCGAGGCGTCGCCGCTGGCCACCGGAGAGCTTGCTGTTCCTCGCGCTGGCCTTCTCCTCCAGACCTACCGCCGCAATGACCTCCTCCGGATCGCGCGGGTTCTCGAAGTACCCGGCGAAGTGCCGGACCGACTCGCGCACCGTGAGTTCACCGAGATCGCGATCGGCCTGCAGCACGATGCCCAGCCGCGCACGCCAGGACAGGCCGCCAGTCTGTGGGTCACTGCCGAGCACTCGCACGGTGCCGGAATCCGCATGCCGGTAGCCCTCGAGGATCTCCGTCGTCGTGGTCTTGCCAGCTCCATTCGGCCCGAGGAGCGCCAGGCACTCACCGGCACGCACATTGAAGGTCACCCCATCGACCGCCCGGACATCCCCGTACGTCTTGTACAGATCGTGCACTTCGATCGCATTCATGTCCGCCTCCTTGCGGAGAGTAACACTATCCACTCGCTGTGTGCGTATCCTGCAGGGATGAGACTCGCAGAATTGAGCCGCACCACCGGGGTGCCGCCCGCCACGATCAAGTGGTACCTGCGGGAGGGACTGCTGCCCAAGGGCGAGGCGACCGCCCGCAACCAGGCCCAGTACGACGACGCCCACGTCCGCCGCCTGCGACTGATCCGCGCACTCGTCGAGATCGGTGGCATGACCACCCAGGAGGCGCGGAACATCCTCGCCGTCGTCGATGATCCGAACGCATCGATCGACCAGGTCGTCGGGGCTGCTCACGGTGCCCTCGCACGCGTGCCGGATTCGGACAGCGATGCCACGACCCTTGCTCAGGTCGACCACTTTCTCGCGAGCCGAGGTTGGAAGGTCATGCCCGGGAGCCCCGCACGCGCCGAGCTTGCGGGCATCGTCCGCGCCATGGCCCAGTTCACTCCGGGCTACGACCACTCCGATCTAGCCTTGGCCGCAGGCCTGGCTCCATACGCGGATGCCGTCGATCAGTTGGCAGCCGCTGAGGTCGAGGAGCTGCCGCGCGATGTGCCGCGCGATGTGCTTGTCGAGCAGGTGGTGCTCGGCACCGTTCTCGCTGAACGACTGATCGGATCTCTGCGACGACTTGCTCAGGAGTCGGCGTTCCTCACCCGCTACGTCGCGCCGTCCGACACCAACCGCTGACCGACACGTCACCTCAGCGGCTTCGGCCCGTGCTCCTCTTTGTGGCCCTTGTCCACGTACATCGCAGCATCTGCGGCCGCCACGGCCTCATCGAACCTGCGGAAATCGCGCAGCGGGGCGACGCCGTACGACGCACCGATGGGCAACTCGCCGATGATGCGAGCAATGACGCGGATGGCATCATCCATCGGCAGCGCCAGGACGATCAGGAACTCGTCGCCGCCGCTGCGCGCGATGATGTCGCCGGCCCGCAGGGAGGCCCGCATCGTCTCGGCCACCGTTCCCAGCATCGCATCCCCGGCAGCGTGACCCAGCGAGTCGTTGAGCGCCTTGAAGTCGTCGAGGTCAATGACCGCGAGGGAGCACATCACCTCGCGCCCATCGCCCGCGGCGCGATGGTCGACAGTGGCCTGCAGCCCCGCCCGGCTGAGCGCTCGAGTCAACGGATCGCGCGTCGCGAGGGAGTGGATCTGCCGAACCAGCAGGTAGATGACCCCGGCGAGCAGGACGGCTGACCCCGCTGTCGGGACCCAGACGGAGACGGCCGTATCGATCGGATTGGCGAGGAACAGTCCGATCCCAGCCGCCCCGATCAGGATCACGATGTGCTCGATCGCCTGGCCAAGGGGGAACCAGATCGCGACATAGGCAGAGTAGGCGACCACCGACAGCGCGTTCCCGACCAGATTGCCGGGCGTCTTCGCCTGGAGCAGCAGGATGCAGATCAGCACCGCGCCGAACGTCACGCAGAAGTGCAGGAACCAGGTCGGCACCGCCCACCACGGATTGGCAAGGAAGATCGTGATGAAAAGGAGCGACACGCAGGCGAACACCTGAGCAGGCACCGCCGGGTGCTCGTGACCCGGTGCAAGTACGACGACAAACAGGCCGATGCTCTTGGTGGCCGTGATCAGGGCCATCGTCCATACCGGCCCGCGCATTCCCAGCACGGGTCGGTCAATCGGGATGTGCTCAGCCCCGCTGAAGGCCGGACGAAGCCAATCGACGATACGCATCGCTAGTCAAACTAGCGTGCGACCTCCTTGCGATGCGCGCGCCATGGTCCTGGGAGCAGCCAGATGAACATCCCGAGGACCCAGACGATGAGCGTGCCCCACACCCAGCCCCAGCCGTTGATGTCCAGCCCGCTGGTGAGCAGCGAGGTGATGAACAAGGCGAGGAAGGTGGAGATGAGTCCGGTCAGGGCGACGATCGAACCAGCGTTGCGAACCAGGAACTTGAGCACCAGCCAGGTGAACAAACCGCTGAGTATCGCGAACATGACCAGACTGATCAGGAACGGAACGAACCCGTCGATCTGGAACTGGTCACCGAGGAGCAGTGCGGCGAGGATGAGGCCGATGGCGTTGCCGC
>JAPLBU010000357.1 GCA_026392575.1 Actinomycetota bacterium
AACCCCTGACCCCCTCCATGCCATGGAGGTGCGCTACCAACTGCGCTACAGCCCCTTGCGGGATTCGCAACTATACAAGACCGTCAGCGGTCGTCCGCGAGGGCGGTCACCGGCAGCGATCCCGCGTTGTACTCCTGCAGCCGCCACCGGGGGCCGTGCTCCGCGGTGTTCTCCTCGAGCACCGACCAAGCGCAGTTTGCCAGCACCCCCAGGGCGGCCCAGTGCTCGATCGGCAGCCCCAGCAGGGCGCCGATGGCGGCTCGGGCGGAGCCACCGTGCGTCGCCACCACGAGAGTCTGACCGGGGGGCACATCGGCGAGGGCACGGTCGACCGACGTCACCATGCGGTCGGCGACCTCGCGGCGATTCTCACCGCCACCGGGCCGGACCTCCGAGCCCGCGGCCCACGCGGCGAGGTCAGCGCCGAAGCGCTCCTCGAGCTCGGTCCGTGTGAGGCCCTGCCACTCCCCCGCATAGGTCTCGCGAAGGGCGATGTCCTCGTCGACCGGCAGCCCGGTGAGTTCGGCGAGCGCCTCTGCGGTCGCGCGGGCGCGACTGAGGTCAGAGCTGATGATGCGGTGCGGGCGCATCCGTGCGAGGGCCTTGGCCGCGCGTGCAGCCTGAGTCTGGCCGGTCTCGTCGAGCGGCACATCGGTCTGACCCTGGAACCGGCGTTCGGCATTCCATGCGGTGCGGCCATGCCGCCAGAACACGATGCGGCGGGAGGTCACGCCTTCGGTTCCCCGGCCCGACGTCCCTGGTGGACGGCGTCGGGCAGGGTGATCAGGGGGCAGTCCTTCCACAGGCGCTCGATCGCGTAGTGGATGCGCTCCTCGGCCAACTGCACATGCACGACAATGTCGCCGAAGTCGAGAAGCACCCAGCGGCCCTCGCCCTCACCCTCGCGGCGCAGCGGCTTGGCGCCGAGGCCGTGCAGACGCTCCTCGACCCCGTCGACCACAGCCTTGACCTGACGCTCGTTGGCCGCCGAGCACATGACGAAGACGTCGGTGATGACGATCTTCTCGCTCACGTCGATGGCGAGGATGTCCTCGGCCAACTTGTCCGACGCCGCTTCAGCAGCGGCAATAGCGAGGGCGGTGGCTTCGGGACTGGCGGTCACGGGGGTCCTTTGGATCGAGGGGAGCAACACTCAACCCTCTCATACGGGAGCGAGCAGCCCGGTGCCGTCCGACCACCCTCAGGGGACGAGCAGGGCATCCGAGCCGAGGACCACCCGCACATCGACCACGGCCGACGGGTCGGGGTCGACGGCGACCGCTGTGGCCGGCAGCCCCAGGGCCGTGGCCACATCGTGGCCCGCCGCCATGGCAGCCTCGGAGGCATCGGGGACGTAGACCACGCTCGCCGGCTCCGCCCCGCGGGTCGCTCGGTCCTCCACGACCCCGAACCCGGCCGACACCAGTCGCAGGCGAGCATCGAGGGCCGCACCGATCGTGGCACCAGAGCGCTGCAGCATCACCCGGCGCTGACCCTGGTGACCGGGCTGCAGGAGGGCTCGCGGGAACAGCTCGGCCACCACCTCGGCACTGGCCGCCTGGTCGGCAACGGCCACCCGCTCTGCACCCGATCGCAGATAGACCACCGGCAGCGTCTCGCGATGAACGTCGTGTGCCCGAAGGTCACGGGCCACCAGAGAGATGAGAAGGCTCGCGTCCTCGTTCGTGACCGTCGTACGTGCCATCGATCCCATCCCGGTCAGCAGTTCCCCGATCGTCGCCTGCTCTGCCGGCAGGCCGAGCAGCACCCGGTCGAGGACCAGCGGGAACGAACCTGGCCCAGGTCGACGATCGCATCGACCTGAACGCCGAGCAGCGTCTCGAGGGGCTGCTCGGCCGTGCGCGAGCCGGTCGGATCGGTGACCTGCTGAAGGCGCATGGGGGGCACGGTCGGCAGCAGGAGCTCGCGCGGCAACAGCAGCTCCGCTACGAATCCCGTGTCACCGCCGACCCCGATGAGGACATTGCTTACGGCCGTGCGGTCCGCGTCCCGCACGGTGAGCAGCAGCGTCACCTGCCGCTGGTCCACAGGCAGCAGTGACGATGGCGCCGACGCCGTGGCTGCCGACGATGCCAGCGGCGCTGCTGACTCGACCCGGTCGCGGCCGAGCAGAAGCCCTGCGAGCACGGAGGCGATGACCACCACGATCGCCACGATGGCGCTGACGCGCCAGGGGAACGGATG
>JAPLBU010000164.1:0-9820 GCA_026392575.1 Actinomycetota bacterium
GTTGTTCTGGAAGAGGAAGGCCCCGCTCAGCGCCTGCATGCCCTTGGTCACGATCGACCAGAGCACCGAGATCAGCACCACCAGGCTGAAGATCGTGGCACCGATGGCGCTGACGATGATGACGGCATCGATCGCCGACTTCGTGCCGCGCACGGCGATCGCCGCCAGCACTGACGCGACGATCTGAAGCGGCAGATAGATGGCCACCATCAGAACTGGCTTCGGGATATCGCTGAACCACCACAGCATCGTGACGATGGCGGCGGGGATCAGGATCGCAAGAATCACCACCGTGCGGAATGACGCCGTGCGTCGACCCCAAGGCGTCTGAGGCTGCTGCTGCGAGAGGTCCGCCACGAGGGCGTCATCGAAGATGATCGTGGCGCTCATGACTTCAGGCGTCCCGTCCGGTTGACGATCAGGTTGGCAACGACGTTGACCAGCAGGGTGCCCATGAACAGGAAGAAGCCCGCCGCCAGAAGCAGCTGCGTCTCGTAGGGCCCGGATGCCTCGCCGAACTTGGAGACGATGAGGGTTGCGACCGAGCCGCCGCCCGACTCGATGATGTTGTAGTAGTTGACCGGGTCGAAGACGATCTTCAGGACGAAGAACACGGCGATCGTCTCGCCGAGCGCGCGGCCCAGACCCAGCATCACGCCACCGACGAGGCCGCCGCGGCCGTAGGGCAGCGCGACGTAGCGCAGCATCGTCCACATCGAACAGCCCAGAGCCTCAGCAGCGTTGATCAGTTCGGGCGGCGTGCGACCCAGCACCTCACGTGTCACCGACGTCACGATCGGGATCATCATGATCGCGAGAATGAAACCGGCCGTGAACGGCGTACCGCTGAAGTTACCGCTGCTGTTCTGGAAGATCGGGATCCAGCCGAGGTACTGGTTGAGCAGTGCCTGCCACTGCTCCGAGACCGGCGACAGCACGTAGAAGGCCCAGAGACCGAGGATCACGCTGGGAATCGCCGCCATCAGGTCGACGAGATTGGTGAGCACCTTGGCCACCGAATTCGGTGCCAGGAACACCATGAACACGGAGAGCAGGAGCGAGGTCGGCACGGCGATGACCAGCGCGATGATCGACAGCAGGAGCGATCCGTAGAGCATGCCCCAGATGCCGTAGTTCGGCGGGTCCCAGATCGAGGTCGTCAGGAAGTCGATGCCCTGCGTCTGCAGAACCGGGACAGCCTGGAAGCCCAGGAAGATCGTGATGCCCGCCAGGACGATCAGCGCGGTGAAGGCAGCTGCGGTGATGATCCGGTTGAAGACCCGGTCGCCGCGATGCGAGGTCGCCGCAGACTGCAGGTCGCGGAACTCAGTTTCGGTCGACGACATGGATCAACCCTGCTGCCCGCAGGTTTACGGCTAATCACGGACCACCAAACTCAGGGCCTACCGCGGGTGAACAGCAGATGAACCCCGCCGAGCCCTACTCGACCGGTCCGTGGCCCTCCATGTGCGGACGGCCGGGCAAGGGCTCAGCGAGTTCCTGCTCGGCCGGGATCTCGGCGGCAACGTCGGCCGCATGGATCGTGTGGAGCATGGCCCATACGGCCCAGCTGCCGAAGAGGACCAGGACGATGCCGACCGAGATCCAGGCGGCGACCGTGGGCAACTGAGTCAGCTTGAACATGAGGAAGGACACCGTGGCGGCTGCGGGGATGGTGAGCACCCAGGCGATCACCATCTCGCCGACGACCTTCCAGTTCGCGCCCTTGCCTGACCCGACGCCAGCGCCCACGATCGAGGAAGCGGCCGCGTGGGTGGTCGATATCGGCATCCCGACGGCCGTCGCGCCGAAGATCGCCGTGGTGGCACCGATATTGGCAGCCAGGCCGGAGTTCGCGTGCAGGGTGGTGATCTTCAGACCCATGGTCTCGATGATCTTCCAGCCGCCCCACAGGGTGCCGAGAGCGATGGCGGTGTAAGCCGACAATGCAGCCCATTCGGGCACCTCGACGGTCTTGCCGTCGGCCCCGATCTGCGTGTACCCCGCGCCGAGGAGGAGTGCTGCGATGACGCCCATCGTCTTCTGCGCGTCGTTGGCACCGTGGCCGAAGGACACGGCCGCCGCCGAGACGAGTTGCAGGCCCTTGAACGCCGGGTGGTCGTCACGCGCCTTGGTCACCCGCTGGATGCCGATGACGAGGTACATCGCAGCGAAGGCGATCGAGAATGCGACGGCAGGCGACAGGATGATGCCGATGGCCGCCTTCTCCACACTCGACCAGTCGATGGCATCGAGCCCACCGGCCGCCAATCCAGCACCGACGAGACCGCCGATGATGGCGTGGCTGGACGACGACGGCATGCCGAAGCGCCACGTCACGTAGTTCCAGGCGATGGCCGCGAACAACGCAGCGAAGGCGATGGCGACGCCCTGGTAGTCACTCTTGACCGTCTTGGCGATCGTGTTCGCGACCGCCGTACCCACCACGAAGTAGGCGAGGAAGTTGAAGGTGGCTGAGAAGGCCGGGGCCCACTTGGCCGGGAGGGCCCTTGTCGCCACGACCGTAGCAACGGAGTTCGCCGCGTCGTGGAAGCCGTTGGTGAAATCGAAGATGAGGGCAATCGCGATGACCGCGACGACGCTGATCAAGAGAAGGTCCACGACCCTCGTCCTCCCTGAGGCAACCTGCTGGTGAACAGTTGGTGTCCGTTCAGTCCTTCGGAGCCGAGTCTGTTAGGCAGCCGTTTACGTGCGGGGCGAATCACGTGGCGGCCCCACCAACCGCAGGTGAACAGGACATGAACGAGGACGCTCAGGCAGCCAGCCTGCGGCGTAGCCATAGCGACACGTAGACGAGGCCCACGAGCGCCGGGACCTCGATCAGCGGCCCGATCACACCGGTCAGGGCCTGCCCAGAGGTGACTCCCCAGACGCCGATGCTGACGGCGATCGCCAACTCGAAGTTGTTCCCTGCGGCGGTGAAGGCCAGGGTCGCCGTCTTCGGATAGCCGAGCCGGGCGCGGTAGCCGAGGAAGAAGGACACGCTCAACATCAGCGCGAAGTACACGAGGAGAGGAATGGCGATCTGCAGGACGGATGCCGGATCGCCGAGGATGGCGTCACCCTGCAGGGCGAACATCACCACGATCGTGAAGAGCAGTCCGTAGAGGGCGAACGGCCCGATGCGCGGGATGAAGACCGTGTCGTACCACTCGCGGCCCTTGGTGCGGAGCCCGATCCGCCGCGTCAGGTAGCCGGCGACGAGCGGGATCCCGAGGAAGATCAGGACCGCCTTCGTGATGTCCCACGTCGAGAACTGCACGTCCTGGGTGTCCAGACCCAGCCAACCGGGCAGGATCGTGAGATAGAACGTGCCCAGCAGGGCGTAGGCCACGATCTGGAAGACCGAGTTGATGGCCACCAGGAGCGCGGCCGCCTCCCCGTCACCGCACGCCAGGTCGTTCCAGATCAGCACCATCGCGATGCATCGGGCCAGCCCGATCACAATCAGCCCAGTGCGGAAAGCCGGCTGGTCGGCCAGGAACACCCACGCGAGCGTGAACATCAGGGCCGGGCCGATCACCCAGTTGAGCAGCAATGACAGCCACAGCAGGCGACGGTCACCGGTGACGTGACCCATGTCCTCGTAGCGGACCTTGGCAAGGACCGGGTACATCATCAGGAGCAGCCCGAGGGCGATCGGCAGTGATGTCTGGCCCACCTTGACCGCGTCGAGGGCCGACTGCACGCCCGGGACGAGCCGGCCGAGGAGGAGCCCGAGGGCCATTGCCGCGAGGATCCAGACGGGCAGGAAGCGGTCGAGGACGGACAGTCGTTGCAGGACGGGGTCGTCCCTGTAAGCACCGGTCTCCGGAAGTGTCACGGTGATGCGGGTGCGATGTCCGCGATCAGCGCCTCGATGCGTGCCCGGATCTCGTCTCGGATCGGCCGCACCGCCTCGACCCCCTGGCCAGCCGGATCCTCGAGCACCCAGTCCTCGTAACGCTTGCCGGGGAAGATCGGGCACACGTCGCCGCATCCCATGGTGATCACGACGTCGGACTCCTGGACCGCATCAACGGTCAGCACCTTCGGCACCTCCGCCGAGATGTCGATGCCGTCCTCCGCGAGCGCCGCGACAACCGCCGCGTTGACACTTCCCGCCGGAGCAGACCCGGCCGACCGGACCACGACACGGTCGCCGGCCAGGTGGGTCAGGTAGGCGGCGGCCATCTGCGACCGGCCGGCGTTGTGGACGCATACGAACAGCACACTGGGCTTTGTCAGCATGCCGAGGCTCCTGCCGCGTCGGGCGTGCAGCAGGCCGCACCCTCACTCGACAGCACCATCAGGCCGTCAGCAGCAACGGGGTTGTCGTCCGTGATCGTGTAGACCTCCCACGGCGCTCCAGCCGGGTCGTGCACCCATACCTTGTCCTGTACGGCGTAGCAGCAGGTCGTGTCCATCTCGTCGAACGGAGCCAGGCCGGCATCGCGCAGCCGATCAGCGTGGGCGACGACGGCTTCCGCATCCTCGACCTCGATCCCGAGGTGGTTGAGGGCACCTGCGGTCCCGCTGCCCCGCTCGTCGGCCGGGACCTCGATCAGCACGAGCTTGAGCGGCGGCTCCGTGATCGCGAAGTTCGCATAGCCGGGCCGGCGCTTGTGCGGCTGCGTGCCGAACAGCTGCGTGTAGAAGGCGACAGAGGCCTCGAGGTCGGACACGTTCAGGGCCAGCTGCACGCGGGACATGGCGCTCCCCTATCGGTCGGCAATGAATAGCTGTCACCACAGTATTCCGCGCGAGGGGCACAGCAGGTGGGCCTGGGACTCCGTCATTGCGGAACGGCTGGCTGGACAGCTCGATGTGCTTCGGTAACAGCGGTGCCCAGGGGATCACGCAGTTCCCAGACAGGTCCCCGTTCCGACCCGAGTGCTCCGCGCATGATCAGCATCCGGCGATCTGCCCGGACCGAGACCGAGAGACCACCGGCCAGGGGGGCGTCGCGTCCGTCGGTGGATCCCGGAAGCTCCCAGCAGCCATGGCTCACATCACCGTGCCGGCGGCCGGCCCGATGATGCATCGTCCCCGAGACCCACGCGATCACCGATGAGTGCGCCAGGAGGATGGATGACACCTCGGGACCCAGCACCCGGGCTGGCTCACCTGGCCCGCTCGCGTCACTGCTCATCGTGAGGCTCGAGTCGTGGCTGGCGACCACGACATAGCGGTCTTTGGTCGAGTCCAATTGGCGCACCAGCCACAATGCCTGGTCGGAATCGAACGATCCGCCGACACCGCCCGACGGGTTGGCCGAGTCGAACGCCAGGACGCGCAGAGGTCCGACGTCCATGGCAGCAGCCCGTGGCCCCGGCATCCGCGCACCGAGCCGCGCCTGCGGTGACCCGATCCGCAGCCGGAAGCGGGCGATCTCCTGCACCGGCGACGGAGGGCTCAGCACGTCTACGCGCACCGGCAGGGGCATAACCCTCGCGATCCACTCGTTCATCGGGCTCCCTCCGCTGGTACATCGACGCTAAGTTCCACAGGACGTTTTCAGGCAAGCGGACGCTCAACGCGTGGTGAAAGCCTCGCGAACTCCTGCCCAACTGCAGGTCGTCGCACCCGCACGCCGGCACGCGCTGGCCGACACTGGCGTCATGGATGCACCCCTCTCACCCATGGTCCTGTCGGCTGAACGAGTTGCGCGCGCAACGCTGGGTCGCGACGAAATGCGACTCGCCCATAGCGATGCGACGGCCCGGGTAGCGGCTCGCATCAGTACTCAGCTCGACCCTGCGATGTCAGAAGCGCTCGTCGCCGCGGCCTGGCTGCACGACATCGGCCATGCCGAGCCGCTCGCGTCGACGGGGTTCCATCCGCTTGACGGGGCACTCCACCTCGCCCGAAGCGGGTGGCCGGACGAGGTCGTCCGGCTCGTCGCGCATCACTCCTGCGCAGCCGTGCTCGCCCCCTACTTCGGGGCCGACCACCACCTCGCCGTCCTGGACCCCGTTCCCGGGCCGGCAGCAGAGATCCTCACGTTCGCCGATCTCGTCGCGGGCAAGGACGGGAAAGGCTCGACGATCTCCGCCCGGATCAAGGAGAAGCGCGCCCGCCACGTTCCCGATGATCCGATCCCCGAGGACGTTCGCGAGGCCCGCTACCGGCTACTGGAGAGGACGGCGCTGCGCGTCCTTCGATCCATCCCGTCGGGCACGAGCCAGTCGGTGGAACTGGCGCAGCTCCGGTAGCGCAAGGTCCGTCAGGTCTGGCGCAGGTCGAGCACGGTCACGCTCTCGCCAGCCGCAATGCTGGTGGTGTCGGCCGGGATGTCGATGAGGGCATCCGCGCCTGCGAGGCCACCCATCACATGGGAGCCCTGTCCCTGACCCGAAGGGACGACGGCCGTCGGCGACACGAACCGCGCGCGCGCGAACTGTCGCTTGCCCGCCGGCGACGTGAGCGACTCCTCGCAGACCACTGTCAGCTCCGGGCGCAGAAGATCGGTCAGCCCGCGCATCCGACGGATCGCCGGTCGGACGAAGGCCTCGAATGAGATGTAGCTGCTCACCGGGTTCCCCGGCAGGGTGATGATGGGCACCTCTTCCTCACCCACGAAACCGTGACCCTGCGGCATGCCGGGGTTCATCGCACCCTTGGTGAATTCGACCGTGCCCAGCCTGCTCAGCACCGCCTTCACCGTGTCGTAGGCACCCATGCTCACGCCGCCGCTCGTCAGGATCAGGTCGCAGCGATGAAGCTGGTCCTCGACCGCCTCAAGGAACTGCGCATCGTCGTCGACGATCGGGCCGACGCGATAGGCATCGGCGCCCGCCTCCCGGCAGGCAGCCACCAGGAGGTAGCTGTTGCTGTCGCTAATCAGTCCGTGGCGCAGCGGCAGACCCGGTTCGACGAGTTCCGATCCGGTGGAGATCACGGCGATGCGAGGACGTGGATGGACGTAGACGAGGCCGCAGCCGACCGCGGCCAGAATCGCGACCTGACGCGCGCCAATCAGGGTGCCATCGGCCAGCACGACCTCGCCCGCCACGACATCCTCGGCGGCCCGCCGGATGTATGCGCCGACGTCGACGCCCTGCGAGACGGCGACGGACTCCGCTCCGGCATCTGTGCGCTCGACCGGAACGACAGCATCGGCGCCCTCGGGCATCGGGGCTCCGGTCATGATCCGCACGGCCGTCCCGCTGACCACGGTCTCGGTGGATCGGTAGCCGGCCGGCACGTCGTCGATCACCCTGAGCGTCACCGGCGTCTCGGTCGTCGCCGATGCGACGTCTGCCGCGAGGACGGCGTAACCGTCCATCGAGGAGTTGTCGAATGACGGCAACGGCCAGGGGGCAGCGACATCGCGGGCCAGGACGCAACCATGCGCCGATGCCAGCGGAAGTTCGAGCGGTGCCAGCACGCCGATGCCCGCAAGGACGTTGCGGCGGTATTCCTCGACACTCAGCACGCGAGTGACTCTAGACCGCCTGTGCGCTGGCGGAACGGGGTGGTTAGGGAGTCCGGTCGACCGTGTTCTTGGCACCCTTGGCACCCATGTAGACGGTGAGGAAGCGGACGGGGGCATCGCCCTTGTTGGTGCCGTTGTGCCACACGTCCTGGGCCTCCATGTACGCAGTCCCTGCCGCGTACTCCTTCACCACGCCAGCGTCATACTCCACCGTGAGTGTTCCTTCGAGGATGTAGACGTACAGCGGCACCCTGTGCTTGTGCCACCCCGTCTCCTGACCGGACTCCAACTGGGTGAGGTAGCTCGTGACCTGTGCCGGCGTCTTCTTCGGGTAGGCGATCGATTGATCCAGGGTGGTCAGCTGCTTGACGTCCAGCAGCGTCTCGCGCCCGGCGGGCTCCCCAGCTGCCGCACTGCTGGTCCCGGCGGCAGATGCGGCTGGCTCGGCATCCCCGCCACCGCAACCCGTCAGCAGGAGGGTCGTGACCGCACTGATGGCGACCAGACTGAGGATTCCACGGAGCAACGGTGACGGTTTCGTAACCATTTCGCCAGCCTAACGGGGGGATCCGCTGCAACGTCGGGATTTGACCGGCACACTTGCGCCGTGACCGACGCCGTGGACTTCGACGCGGCCCTGTGGCGTCCTGATGCCCGGGGCGGGGCGACCTTCATCACCCTGCCCTTCGATGTGAAGGCCCTGTTCGGCCGAGCACGTTGCCCTGTACGGGTGACGATCAACGACCACACCTGGCGCACCACCACACAGGTGTACGGCAGCGATTACCACATCGTCGTCAATGCGGAGGCTCGCTCGGCAGCCGACGTGACGCACGGAGACCAGGTCCGCGTGCAGGTCAAGAAGGACGACACTGTCCGGGCAACGGAAGTACCGCCGGAGCTTGCCGCCCAGCTGCGCGCCGACCGCGAGGCCAAGGTGGCCTTCGAGGCCCTGTCCCCCTCACACCGTCGCGAGTACGCCCGCTGGGTCGCCGAGGCGAAGTTGCCGCAGACACGAGTCCGTCGATCAGTGGCCGCCACGCAGCATCTCAAGGCCGGCGTGCGCCGACCCCAGTCCGCCTAGCTCCGACCAGCGTCCGACAGACTGCGCGGGTGCGTACGAGCCTGGAGTTCCTCCGACCCTCGCACACGGTCCCCATCACCCGCTGGCGCGCATCATCACGCTGGCGCACCCGGCCATCGACCTTCGCGATCCTGCTCATCGGACTGTGGCTGTTCGGGACGGGTGAGGCGATGCTCGTCGCCTCGACCCTCGGGAATGCCCCGTGGACAGTGCTCTCCCAGGGCCTGAGTTCGCGTTTTCCGATCTCCATCGGAGTGGCGACCTTCCTCGTCTCCGTCTGCGTGCTGCTGCTGTGGATCCCGCTGCGCGAGCGGCCCGGACTCGGCACGATCAGCAACGCCGTCGTGATCGCCCTTTCACTTCAGGTCATGGTCACCGTGCTGCCATCGCCCAGCAATGTCGTCGTCCGGCTCCTCATGGTGCTGGGCGGCATCATCGTCATCGGGATCGGCAGTGGCCTCTATCTCACGACGAACCTCGGACCAGGTCCGCGCGACGGCTGGATGACCGGCATCCACATCCGCACGGGCTGGCCGATCAGCGCCGTGCGCCTGGGCATCGAGGCGACTGTGCTCGTCATCGGCTGGCTGCTCGGCGGCACCGTCGGAATCGGCACCGTGCTCTTCGCACTGTTGATCGGACCGTCGGTCGGCTACGGCCTGCGAGCTGCTGGCGCCTGGGGTGGGGCCAGCGGCGGGGTGCTCGAAGACGAGCATCCCGAGCTGGAGGCCTGAACTCGGGCTAGCGGCCCTGGTGGCGCTGGGTACCGGACGAGCGACGTGACTTCCACGCATCAGCCGGACGCGACGAGCGGCTGGAGCGCGACGGCGCTGTACGGGTGGCCTTCGAGACGGGGGCGATCCACGGGACACCAGAGGGCTCGCGCGCACCCGTGACATCGGACAGCGTCTGGTCGCCGGGGCGAACGCGCGCAATATTGGGATCGACGCCCGCGCGCTTGGTCAGCGACGAGACCATCCGCTGCTGCTTGGGAGATGCCAAGGTGACGACTGTGCCCGACTCACCGGCACGGGCCGTGCGACCGGCGCGGTGCAGGTAGTCCTTCGGGTCGGTCGGTGAATCGACATGCACGACCAGGCTGATGCCATCCACATGGATGCCACGGGCAGCGACGTCGGTGGCGACGAGCGCAAGGGTGTCGCCCTTGCGGAAAGCGTCGAGCGTCTTGGTGCGAACTGCCTGCGACTTGCCGCCATGCAGCGCACCGACAGCGACACCCTGCGCGGCGATGTGGTCGGCCAGCCGGTCAACACCGGCCTGAGTGCGTACGAAGAAGA
>JAPLBU010000164.1:9839-15347 GCA_026392575.1 Actinomycetota bacterium
TGGAATGCGTCGCGGGATTGCGCAGTTACTGGCGAACGTGGGTGTCGACGTCACCGTCGAGAGTCGCGCTGAAGAGCAGCCGCTGACCATGGGGCTTCGTCATGTCGAGGATCTCGCGGACGATGGGCATGAATCCCATGTCAGCCATCTGGTCAGCCTCGTCGAGAACGGTAATCTCGACCTCGGACAGGTCCAGGTCACCGCGGTTGACCAGGTCAACGAGCCGACCCGGCGTCGCCACGACCACCGTGACACCGCGCTCGAGGCTGCGGATCTGCTTGGCGTATGGCATCCCGCCGGCGATGAGCCGGACCTTGAGGCCGGCCGAGTGTGCGAGAGGGCTGAGGGTGTCGCTGACCTGCATGGCCAGTTCGCGCGTCGGCACGAGCACAAGGCCCAACGGGCGCTTCGTCTCTGCGACGCGTCCGGTGAGCCGGGTCAGGACGCCCAGCCCGAAGGCGAGCGTCTTGCCGGAACCCGTCTGACCGCGTCCAAGGATGTCGCGGCCGGCGATGGCATCGGGCAGGGTCGCGACCTGGATGGGGAAGGGCTCCGCGATGCCACCGCGCGCTAGCGCGGGGATGAGAACAGGAGTGACGCCGAGTTCGGCGAAAGTGGGCACGGCATGCATGAGTAAACGACCATTCGTGACGACAAGCGCGTCTCGAATGTGCGACCCACGTTCGGTCACGAGCAAGACTCGCGAGCGGCGCACTGAGCGCCTGATGAGGTGCCACTGCAACGCAGCGACTTTTTGAGTGTACGGGCCAACATCGTCAATCATGAAATCCGTGAGGGACCGTGCGCACAGTGACCTACTGTGTCCCGATGGCTGCCCGCATCTGGCTCATCCGGCACGGCGAGACCGAATGGAGTCGTTCGGGGCGCCACACCGGTCGCACCGATGTACCTCTGACCGCCGCGGGCGAAGCTGATGCCGATGCTGTGCTGGTCGAGCTTGCCGGTATCGAGCCGGGGCTGGTGCTGTGCAGCCCGATGACACGCGCACGTGAAACGGCTCGACGGGCCGGACTGATCCCCGATGCCATCACCGACGACCTGTGCGAGTGGGACTACGGCGCATGGGAGGGACGGACGACGGCGGAAATCCGCGTGGAGCTGGGCGATCCGACATGGCTCGTGTGGGACCACCCCGTCCCGCCCGGCGAAACCCCGGGCGAGCAACTCGACCAGGTCGGAGATCGAGTCGAGGACGTCCTGGCCCGTTGCGCGCCCATGATCACGGAAGGACGTGACTGCGTCCTCGTCGCCCATGGCCACGTTCTGCGCATCCTGACCGCACGATGGCTCGGGCTTCCCGCCATCGATGGACGGCTGTTCGCCCTCGACCCCGCACGCCTGTCTGCCCTCGGCTTCGAGCACGAACAGCACGTCATCACCTGCTGGAACGCCACTACGGCGCCCGCGCTGGGAGGATGAGCCCATGCTTGACGACGCCACCAAGAGGCAGCTGCGCTTCTCCCTGTTCCTGCAGTCCTTCGCCCTGCTGATGCTGGGCGGGGCCGCCGTGGTCCGCGCGACGTCCATCGGCTGGGATGCCGTGACCCTGCTCTTCGCCTCCGGTGTCGTCGTGGTTGTCGCTGCGATCGTGTTCACCGCGAGCCGGCTGCGTGCGGGATGATCACCGGCGATTAGCCGATTCAGCCGGACAATATCCCTTCTGATAGCCTCTTCATCTCGCATTCTTCGGCTTTCTGCCGCTCGCCCCTACCTTCGGAGAAGTCATGCGCCCGCTCGCCCGCGTCCTCATCGACGAGTCCCACCGGCAGGCCTGGTCGACCCGGCCCGAGATCGCCGCGTTGATGAACCCCGTCAACCCGGCCGACGCCTCGTACGCCCTCGCCGCCGCAGCAACGATGCGAGCTGGCCTGGACCTGCGCGTTCACGAAGCCGGCCCCATCGACGACGACGTCCTCGCCGACATCGATGCCCTCGTGCTGCCACATGCCGCCGACGATGCCTGGGAGCACACGACCGGCACGGGTTCACCTCGCCTCACGTCCGATGAGATCGATGCCATCGAGCGGTTCGTCCTCGCTGGCGGCGGCCTGGTGATCCTCGCCGAGACCGAGCAGGCCAAGTACGGGAACAACTTCGTTGACCTGGCCGCCAGGTTCGGAGTGGCGATCGACAACACCACCGTGCAGGACCCGACCCATGCCTACAAGGACGTGCCCACGTGGGTGCTCGCCGATCTCGTGCGCGGCCCGAAGCATGATCTGGTCGCACAAGTGGGCGAGGCCTGCTTCTACCGGGCCGGGAGCCTGCACGGCGTCGTGGCCAGTGACCTGGTCGCACTCGAGACGGTCGCGCGCACCAGTGACCAGGCTGATCCAGCCCGGGCTGGCCTGATCATGTCGTCGACCCTCACATCAGGTCGGGTCGTGGTCGCCTCCGACTCCGACCTGTTCGGCGACGACTCCATCACCGACCTCGATCACCTCCAGCTGTGGCTCAACCTCGTGACGTGGGCGGCGGGCAGTCGCGCGGCCAGCCGACAGGCGATGGCGTCGGCACCCACCTGGACGGCAACCGACACTGTGTGGGCGCAACTGGTCGATGCCATCGAGGCCATCCGTCCCCTGCAGTCAAAGGACGGCTCGATCGACCTCTCCGAGGCGGGCGCATCAGAGGCGGGGGCGTACATCGACCGAATGTGCGCCGCAATCACCACCCTGGGCCCGCGGTTCCCACATCAGCAGGAGCACCTCACCGCGACCGTCGACGATCTGCGCGCGTGGGCGAACGGCGGGTTCGAGGTGCCGGACTTCGTCCGGTCATTGCAGCTGTTCCGTCCGGACCTTCGCCGCGAGAACGGCATCGAGCACTTCGCCGTGTTCCCGATGTACACGCAGAACGGCAACCCCAATCGCAATCTGGAGGCCGTTGTCACGCGCACCTTCTGGCCGGACTGGCTCGCCAAGCAGGAGGCGCTCGCCTACGACAATGCCGCCTTCGTACCGATCGAGTTCGTCGGCTTCACCGCGGGCTATGACACCCACTCGGCCGTCTTCTTCCCGGAGACCGTCGCCACCAGCGAGACCGTCACCTTTCACTGGGGCGGCATCTTCTGCGATCGCGAGGCCGCACGGTTCCGCGTTGTGGCGCGCAGCGCCTCCGACACGCTGCGACTCTCGCTTCCGCCGGACGTCGACCTGCTGCTCAACGACCAGCAGCTCGCGCAGGAGACCTTCGTCTTGTGGGATCTGATCCACGACCGCACCCACAGCCGCGGCGACCTGCCCTTCGACCCCTTCATGATCAAGCAGCGCATGCCCTACTGGATGTACGCCCTTGAGGAACTGCGCTGCGATCTCGCCACGTATCGCGAGACGCTCACCCTCGACGCTCAGGACGTCTACCTCGGCCGATTCATCCGGCACGCGATCGTGTTCGACCGCCTGTTCCGGTTCACGGTCACCGGCGGACGCACGCGCAACTACGACGGCCTCGCCGGACAGATCATCTTCGCGTGGCTGCACCGCGACGACGTCCTGCGCTGGACCGACAACACCCTGACCATCGACTGGGACCGGATCACCGACTCCATGGTGGCGTTGTGCGACGTGGTCGAGGCCCTCTACCGTGGCGGCATCGACAGGTCCCGGCTGGCCCAGTGGCTCGCCGCGCATGAGTTCGTCAGTGGCCTGGTCGAGGCCCATCCCGCATCCGTGTGGGCGAAGGGCGCAGAGGCGCTCCCGCTCGACGGTGAGCCGAAGGAGCTGGTCGACGTGGTGCTGCCCGACGAGTTCCCGCTCAACGTCTTCTACGACGCGCTGCAGCGCAAGCTCGCACCGACGATCGCCGCGACAGCCGGGATCGTGGCGTGACCACCGCACCCGTCGCGATCATCGCCGGGGCCGGCGGAGCCGGCGCAGCAACCGCCGCGAGCATGGCCGAGGCCGGCTACTACGTCGTCGTCCTCAACCGGCAGCTCGATGAGGCCAAGGCCGTCAGCGACGCACTCGTCGCTGGCGGGCATTCGGCAGAGGCGCACGGTGTCGACCTCCTCGACGCCGATGCCGTGTCGTTGTTGCGCGACGACCTCGTGTCACGGCTCGGGCGAATTGATGTGCTCGTCCACCTGGTGGGTGGCTGGCGCGGCAGCCCGACGCTCGACCGCGCCTCGGTCGACAACTGGATCGCCCTCAGCCCGCCGATCGTCGGGACCCTGGCGGTGCTGACGGCGGTGTTCGTCGACGACATTCGCCGAAGCGACGTCGGCCGGGTCTTCATGGTCACCAGCACTGCCGCTGCCAAGCCCACCGGCGGCAATATCGCCTACGCCTCCGCGAAGGCGGCAGCCGAGGCATGGATGCTCGGAGTCGCGCACGTCCTTCGCGACAGCCCCGGCAGCGCGGTGACGGTCGTCGTGAAGGCGCTGCTGACCGAGGAGATGACGGCGGCCGAGCCCGAAAAGGCTTGGCCCGGCTACACGCATGTGCGGGTCCTCGCCGAGGCGATCGCGGCGGCCAGCACCTCACCGGCAGGGAACGGTTCGCGGCTGGATCTCACTGCGGAATACTCCGGCACATGACATCGACTCCGTGGCGCGGTTTCGCCAGCGACAACTACGCCGGCATCCATCCCGAGATCCTCCAGGCGATCACCGACGCCAACGCCGGCCACCAGGTGGCCTACGGCGACGACGACGTGACCGCCACACTGGCCGCCGCCATGAAGGGTCACTTCGGCGACAGCGCTGAGGTGTTCCCCGTTTTCAACGGCACGGGTGCCAACGTCGTCGCGCTGCAGGCCATGACGCAGCGCTGGGAGGCCGTCGTCTGCGCCATGTCGGCGCATGTAAACGTCGACGAAGGTGGTGCTCCCGAGAAGGGCGCGGGCCTCAAGCTGTGGACCGTCCCAACCGCTGACGGCAAGCTCACGCCGGAGCTCATCGACACGCAGGCGTGGGGCTTCGGCGACGTGCACCGCGCACAGCCCGGAGTCGTGACCATCACGCAGTCCACCGAACTTGGCACGCTGTACTCCGTCGACGAGGTGCGCGCGATCACCGACCACGCCCACTCACTCGGAATGAGCGTCCACCTCGACGGCGCTCGCATCTCCAACGCTGCGGCCGCACTCGGGGTCCCGTTCCGCGCCTTCACCACCGATGCCGGGGTCGATGTCGTCTCCTTCGGTGGAACCAAGAACGGCGCCATGCTCGGCGAGGCCGTCGTCGTCATCAATCCCGATGCCGCGCCCGGGGTCGACTTCCTGCGCAAGTCCTCGATGCAGCTGGCGAGCAAGATGCGATTCGTCAGCGCTCAGTTGCTGGCCCTCGTCTCCGGTGACCTGTGGCTCCGCAATGCGAGCCACGCGAACGCGATGGCACGGACGCTCGAGGAGCGGGTGTTAGCGATTCCCGGCGTCACCGTCGTGCGCCCGACACAGGCGAACGCGGTTTTCGCGATCCTTCCCCCGGCCGTCACCGAGCGGCTGCAGCAGCGATTCCGCTTCTACACGTGGGATCAGGTCACCGGC
>JAPLBU010000164.1:15380-20112 GCA_026392575.1 Actinomycetota bacterium
GGCTAGCGCACGACCTGCCTACTCCCCCTCGGCCCACCTGATCGAGTGATCGCCCGCCCTGGCCTGTTCGGCCCGGACGGACTGCTCGTCGGCGACGTTGCGGGCCGTCAGCGCATCGAGATGCCGCCCGGAGATCTTCACCGGTCCGGGTGTCGAGTCGACATGGACGCTTGCAAGGTTCAAGGCGCGCTCCCACGGACCCTGCGTCACGCGCACGGACTGCGTGCGCGCATGCGGGATGACCGTGAGCCGTCGGGTGACGCGCCCACTGCGCGCGGCGAAGACCGAGTCGTCCCACGCGACTGCCAGCCGCCGCCATTGGATGGGCGAACGACGTCGGCTGCGTTCCGGTGCCTCATGCCACACCATGCCGTCGACCGCAAGGCCGGGCAGGACCCGCTGCACCAGGTCCTCCGCCACCGCGCGCGTCGCGACCGGGATGAGCAGTGTCTCCTCCTTGTTGCCGTTGGCATCCTCATGCCCGACGCCCGCGATGTTGACCCGCAGGCGCACCCACCCCCACCGACGCCACAGGAACGGCTCGACGAACTCGATCGCCTGCACGCGGCCGGGTGGGACAGTGCGGGTCTCGGTCTTGGCAAGCCCGAAGCGCATGCGCAGGCCATCGGGAGACTGAGCGACAGTGAAGTTGAAGTACTTGATGAACTCGGTGATGACGATGAGGATCGGGAGACCACCCGTGATGAGGGCGATCCCCAGTCCGCCCCAGCCACTGCTGAGCACCGTCACGACGACGATGAGGATCGTCAGCAGGAGCAGGCCTGCCGTCACGCTTCGAAGCAGCAACGACACGGCGAGGTCACGTGGCGTCACCGACGCGATCGGCGCCTCCGGTGCCTCCCCCACGTCATGGCGCAAACCCGCCGCCCGCGCGAGAATCTCGCTGCGTAGCGCACGCGCATCGACGAGTGTCAGGAACTGAAGTTTGAGGCGCGAGTCCTGCGAGCCGGCCACCTCGACTGAGACCTCTGCCATGGCGAAGAAGCGAGCGAACAACGGCTGCGCAACATCGACGCTCTGGAGGCGGCTGAGTTGCAGACGACGCTGCTGCCGCGTGAGGACTCCCGAGTCGACGCGGAAGTCGCCGTCCTCATCGAACCAGTACCAGGTGTTGCGCCAGGCGAGGTACTTCCATGCCGTGACCAGCAGGCTGAAGATCACCGCAAGCCCGACCGCCGCCAGCAGTCCGATCGGCCCCAGTTTCTCCACCATGCCGAAGGAGAATCCGATGACGATGATGAAGCCGATCGGCAGCGCACTGACTCCGTGGACCAGGGGCGAGATCGGGTGCACCCGACGGCGGCCGGCCTCGTCCACGGTGCCGCGGCCCGGCAGGGTCAGGCCAAGGCCCAGATCGTCGCCGACATTCGACGGCGATGCTGCGGGGTCCGGCAGTGTCACAGTCCGGCCGATCGCTGCTCGCCCCGCCGGGCAAGACGGTCCC
The DNA here is from genome assembly GCA_026392575.1 of Actinomycetota bacterium. Classification (GTDB taxonomy): domain Bacteria; phylum Actinomycetota; class Actinomycetes; order S36-B12; family S36-B12; genus UBA10649. The sequence goes on from JAPLBU010000164.1 coordinate 16,846, forward strand.
GCAGGCCGGCAGCCACATCGGGCTCGAGTCCGGGGATGCTCGCGTCTGTCGTGGCAGCGGCGGTATGCAGTTGGACCGTGGTGATGCCCATCCACCGGTCGATCGGGCCGGCCTTGACGTCGACGAGCTGCATGCGCCCGTAGGGAACGATGACGAGCCGTCGGAACATGATGCCGCTGCTGACGAGCAGGTCGTCGCCTCGCTCCGCGTACCCGAACGATCGGACGCGCCGAGCGATCAGCCACCAGAGCCAGCCGAACACGATGACGGCCGTCGCGAGCGCGGCCCATGCGACCGCTTGCGGGACATCGGGGATCAGGAACAGCGCGACGACGCCGGCGACGACCAGGACGTACACCAGCACGAGGGTCAGCCTTCGTGCGGTGATCATCTTGGTCGAGACCGCGGTCCAGCCGTCCGCGTAGGTGAAGGCATCTTTCGTTCGATCCGCCATATGTCCAGATTAGACCGCTCCGCCCGCCAATACGTTTCTCCCGGATACCGGGAGAAACGGGCAGGATCGGCCGAATCGGGGGCGTTCTTCGCTGTTTGTCCCGGATACCGGGAGAAACGTGAGGGGGGCTAGGGGAGGCGAGGGGGGCGGTTCTCGAAGGCTGTCGACAGGACGATCGTCGTTTGAGTGGAGACCTGCGCGGCGGCCCGGATCCTGGCCAGCAGGTCCTCGAGGTCGACGGGCTCCACCACCCGCACCTTCAGGACGTAAGCGGCCGAACCGGCCACCGACCAGCATGACTCGATCTCGCTGATCCCGGTGAGCTTCTCCGGCACATCGTCAGGACTCGCCGGGTCGATGGGCGTCAGCGCGACGAAGGCCGTCAACGGCAGGCCAACCGCTCGGTAGTCGACTTCGGCGCGATAGCCCGAGATGAGACCCCGTTGCTCGAGGCGACGAACGCGCTGGTGCAGTGCCGAGGTGGAGAGCCCGGTCTCACGGGCGATATCCGCAAGGGACATCCGCCCATCCGCACACAGCAGTCCGATGATCGCGCGGTCCGTCTCCTCCATGCACCTACCCTCTCAGAGACGGGCCCTGGGGCACTAGCCTGAGGTCATCCGGGGAGCTCGCAAGATCGGCGGGCTGCGAGGGCGGTCGCTGCCGCCGACCCATGAACCTGAACTGGGTAATGCCAGCGGAGGGAATGGAGTCGAGCATGCGGGCACGTGTGATCGGGATCATCGCGTCCATCGGAACCCTCGTCCTGGTCACCGGTTGCGCGGGTGGCTCACCAACGTCGACCACCGAGTCAACGCCAGCATCGGGCGGCACCGTCCGTCTGCTCACCCACGACTCCTTCGTCGTGAGCGAGTCGGTCCTGGCCGACTTCACCAAGCAGACAGGGATGACGATCGAGGTCATCACCGCCGGCGACGCAGGCACGATGGTGGCGGGTGCCGTGCTCGCCGCGGGTGCACCCACGGCCGACGTCCTCTTCGGCGTCGACAACACTCTCGTATCGCGCGCCCTCGATGCCGGTGTCTTCGCTCCCTACACCGCAACCGACCTTGTGAGCGTGCTGCCGGCACTGGTCACCGACACGGCCGACGGCAACGTCACGCCCATCGACTACGGCGACGTCTGCATCAACATCGACGATGCGGAGTTGGCCGCACGCGGTATGACGGCGCCCGCGACACTCGACGACCTGATCAAGCCTGCCTATCGCGATCTGCTCGTCGTCGAAGACCCCGGAACGTCGTCGCCAGGGCTCGCATTCCTGCTGTCGACCATCGCACGCTACGGCGACGGATGGCAGGACTACTGGGCTGCCCTGTCGGACAACGGCGTAAAGGTCGCCTCCTCGTGGACGGATGCGTACGTGGGTGACTTCAGCGGCGGGGGCGACGGCGACCGACCGCTCGTGGTGTCGTACGCGACGAGTCCGCCGGCCGAGATCGTGTACGCCGCAGACCCCAAGCCCACATCACCGTCGACCTCCGTCATGACGGATGGCTGCTATCGGCAGGTCGAGTATGCGGGCGTCCTCGCCGGAGCAGCGAATCCCGCGGGAGCCAAGGCGGTTGTCGACTGGCTCCTCTCCGAGCCGGTGCAGGCCGACGTTCCCCTGTCGATGTTCGTGTTCCCCGCTCGCAGGGGAACGCTGACGGTGATGGGCCGCTGAACACCCCGCGCTGGCTGCCGCTGGCCTGGATCGCGCCCGTCGCCTTCCTGACGGTGTTCCTGGCCTATCCCCTCATCATCCTGATGCGGACGGTCGCTCAGGACACGAGCCCGGGGGACGCCCTGGCGCGACTGGCGTCGGCGTCCATCTGGCAGGTGACCGCGCTCGCCGCTGTTCAGGCGTTGGCGAGCACGGTGCTCGCGGTGGCCGTCGGGCTGCCGATCGCCAACGTCGTCTCGCGCTACCGCTTCCGCGGACGGGCATTCGCGCAGGCCATGGTCACCGTCCCGTTCGTCCTACCGACCGTCGTCGTCGCACTCGCCTTCCGCAGTCTCGTCGGCAGCGGCGTCCCGCAGGGGTTCCTGCTCGTCGTGGTGGCCCATGCCTATGTGAACCTCGCCGTGGTGGCCCGGATCGTCGGCTCCCAGTGGGCCCAGCACGATTCCGACTACGAGAACGTCGCTCGCACCCTCGGCGCCTCCCGATGGCGGGCATTCGTCGACATCACCCTGCCGAGCCTGCGCCCAGCCATCGCGTCGAGTGCCGCTGTCGTCTTCGTGTTCTCCTTCACCTCCCTCGGCATCGTCCTGCTGCTCGGTGACACCAGCACCAGGACGCTGGAGTCCCAGATCCTGCGCCAGACATCGATTCTGCTCGACTTCCCCGGTGCTGCCGCGACAGCGATCGTGCAACTCGTGCTCGTCTCGGGCGTGCTTGTCGCCGGCGTGGTTGCCGGGCGCCACTCCCCCACACGGCGCATGCGTCCGGTCGACCTGCGAACCCTTCCGGCATCCGTCCTGGCACGCATCGCTGTTCGGGCAACGGTCGTTGCGGCATACGTCATCGTGCTGGCCCCTGTCCTCGCCCTCGTCGCGAGTTCGCTGCGCGTCAGCGGACGCTGGCAACTCGACTGGTGGCGGTCCATCGGCGAGATCGATGCAGGCACGACGCGCATCGGATCGCCCCTCGCAGCCCTCGGCACATCCATCGGCTTTGCCAGAATAAAACTGGCATTGTGCGCCTTGTCTTCAATCACCAACTTGCGCGATGTTTTCAACTCGTCCAGATTATAGCCGAGCGATTCGAGAATTTCAATCGACGGATCGAGCAACCGTCCCTTTGCCAA
>JAPLBU010000278.1 GCA_026392575.1 Actinomycetota bacterium
CGCGATGGTCCTGTACGCGTCGGGGCTCAAGATGCGCACGGTGGCCCGTCGCATGGGTGTCACGGAGGGCACCGCGCAGGAGTACATCAAGCGAGTGCGGGCCAAGTACCAGCGTGCCGGTACCCCCGTGCCGACCAAGACAGACATGTACCGGATGGCGCGCAGCGAGGGCCTCGTCCCCTGACGGTTGCCCCTCGCTACCCTGTCAATGTCGAACTCGACCTCACCTCAGCCAAGGAGAACACCGTGAGAACCCTCCTCACCATCGCCGGGGTCGCCCTGCTCATCATCGGAGCCATGGCTCTAGGCCTGAAGTTCTTCAACACCTCTGTCCGCGAGGAAGAGGACGAGAAGGGCTGGGACGAGTAGCCGCTCCACATCGACGGCGCTCCTAGACTCCGCTCGTGCGCGCAGTTCTGTTCGACTCCTTCACGGAGCCGTTGCATGTCACGGACATGCCTGAACCGTCTGCGCCCGACGACGGAGTCGTCATCCAGGTCGGCGCCACTGGCATCTGCAGAAGCGACTGGCACGGCTGGCAGGGGCACGACCCCGACATCCTTGTGCTGCCGCACATTCCGGGGCACGAGTTCGCCGGCACCGTGACAGCCGTGGGCCGGCTCGTGCGCGGGTCGGCTGTCGGTGATCGGGTGACCGTGCCGTTCGTCTGCGCCTGCGGCGCCTGCCCGACATGCCGATCGGGTAACGGTCAGGTATGTCCCAACCAATGGCAGCCCGGATTCTCCGGGCCGGGATCCTTCGCTGAGCGGGTCGCCATCCCGTTCGCCGACGTGAACGTCATCCACCTCCCCGACGCCGTGTCCGACGAGACGGCGGCGGCCCTGGGCTGCCGGTTCGCCACCGCCTACCGCGCGGTCACCCAGGTAGCGAAAGTGCAATCGGGCGAGGTCGTGGTCGTGTTCGGCTGCGGCGGCCTCGGGCTGTCCGCTGTGATGATCGCCGCCTCGCTCGGAGCCACCGTCATCGCCGTCGACGTGCAGCCACAAGCCCTGTCCCGCGCGGCAGGAGTCGGCGCAGACCACCTCATCGACGCACGCGATGCGGATCCCGTCGAGGTGATTCGCGATCTCGCGCCGGATGGCGCCCACGTCGGCATCGACGCCCTCGGCAGTGCCGCGACAGCATCGGCATCGGTGACGGCCCTGCGCCCGCGCGGCCGCCACGTCCAGGTGGGGCTGCTGCCGGCCGCCGTCCTGGGCGGCCGGGAGTCGATTCCCATGCACCTGGTCATCGGCCGGGAGCTGGCGGTCCTCGGCAGCCATGGCATGGCCGCCCATGCTTACCCCGAGATGCTCGAGCGGATTGCTAGCGGTCAGTTGCGCCCGACCGAGCTGGTCGCCCGGACGATCAGTCTCGACGAGGTACCGAAGGCTCTCGCCGCCATGGACGGAAATGGCCAGGACGGGATCACCGTCTGCCTGCCCTGACGTTCACCCGACCGACCCCCCGTCTGTGCGCCCGGACCGGTACCGTCAGTCCACGCCCGAAATGTCTGGAGGACTCATGAGCGGACTGCTGATCGCGATCATCATCATCGTGCTGCTGGTGGGGATCGCGCTCTTCGCGATGACCCAGTTCAACAAGCTGCGTCGACTCGACGTTCTCTCGCAGGGGGCGTGGGCCGGGATCGACACCCTGCTGGCCAAGCGGGCCGACCTCATCCCGAACCTCGTCGAGACCGTGAAGGGTGCAGCCGACTTCGAGCGCGGCACCATGGAGGACGTCACCAATGCCCGCGCCAAGGCAGCGGGCGCCACCACCGTCGCCCAGACAGCCGCAGCCGATGGCGAGCTGACCCAGGCCCTCGGGCGGCTGTTCGCCGTCGCCGAGGCCTACCCCCAGCTCACCGCGACCGCCAACTTCCGCGATCTGCAGGGCCAGCTGACATCGGTCGAGGGCGAGCTCCAGTTCGCCCGTCAGTACTACAACGACTCCGTCGTCAATCTGAACACAGCATTGGTGACCATCCCAGCGATGTGGTTCGCCGGCATGGCCGGTGTCCACGAGCGAGAGATGTACTCCGAGCCCGATGCGGGTCGCCGGTCCGCCCCCACCGTCAGCTTCTGATGCCCGCCCTGCTCCGCAGGGCAGCTGTTGCGGTCAGCGCCCTGCTCCTCTGCGGACTGACCACGGTCGCTGCCGCGACCGCAGCGCACGCCGAGTACATCCCGCAGCTCGAAGTCGCGGTTACCGTGAATCCGGACACCTCCTTCCGCGTCATCGAGACCATCACCTACGACTTCGAGTCCGAGTACCGGCACGGGATCTTCCGCGACATCCCGGTGTACGACGAGACCGTGAGTGGCCAGCGACGCACCTACGGCGTCACCGTCAACAGCGTCACGATGGACGGTGGCAGCGTGCCATGGACGTCGACCGAGGACGGCCCCTTCCTCAACGTCAAGATCGGTGATCCCAACCAGACCATCACGGGGGCCCACCGATACGTCGTCGACTACACCGTCACTGACGGGCTGCGCGTCATCACCGCAGAGGACAAGGCGGATCCGCAGATGCCCGCGTCGATCTCGGTCGGCGATGTCGAGCTGTACTGGGACTTCATCGGCACCGGCTGGGATGTCTGGATCGAGTCCGCGAAGGCGAGCGTCACCGGCCCGGCCGACGTCCTCAATGCCGTCTGCTACTCCGGA
>JAPLBU010000134.1 GCA_026392575.1 Actinomycetota bacterium
ACCCGGTCGGTCCCGGCCCAGTCGTGGATCGCCTGCTTGAGCACGGGTGGGCAGGCGGATCCGGCATGGACCAGCAGCCGGTAGGGGCTGGGTGGCAGGTCCGGTCCGAGCTCGAGGAGCCGCTGGATATGGCTGGGAACGACGAAGGCCGTGGTCGGGCGGTCGTCACGGAGGCAGTCGGCGAGCCGGGTGGCATCGAACCGGCCCGGCAGCAGCACATCGCCACCAGCCAGCAGCACGTACAGGGCGAACCGCAGCGGACCGGAGTGGGCGAGGGGTCCGTGCACAAGCGTCACATCGGCCGAGGTGATGCCCCACAGGGTGATCTCGTCGCCCCATAGCTGGGCGGCGTCCTCATCCGAGAGGACGCCCGCCCAGACACCCTTGGGGCTTCCGGTGGTTCCCGAGGTGTAGTGCATGGCCCGGCTGCGGGGGTATGGCGGCAGCGTCGCCCGGCCGGAATGGCCGGTCAGTTCCTCGAGAGCGGCGGTTGACTCCAGGACAAGGGCTGGGTCGCTGTCGGTCAGCACGTGGGTGCGCTCCCGATCCGACAGGTCGGGATTGACCATGACCGGGATGATTCCCACGGACAGCGCACCCCAGACGATCGAGAGCACTGCTGCCTGCTGACGCTTGGCAAGGACGAGGTCGGTTTCTAGCGCGGGGGCGATGCCAATGCGGTCGCCCTCGGTGAGGCCGGCCTCCCGAAGCCACGCGCCAGCCGCCTGTGCCGCATCGCGTGCCGTGGCCGCCGTGAGTCTGAGCATGGCCGCAAGAGTACGTCGCGTACGGTGTTCGCATGACTCGACCGGTGACCGACCTGCAGCGTCGGGTCGCACCGTTCACGGTCAAGGCGCCGTTTGAGCCGTCTGGCGACCAGCCCGAGGCGATTGCCGACCTGGCCCGGCGCATCCGGTCGGGGGAGCAGGACATCGTGCTCCTGGGCGCCACCGGCACCGGCAAGAGCGCCACCACCGCCTGGTTGGTCGAGGAACTTCAGCGCCCCACCCTGGTGATGGCGCCGAACAAGACGCTGGCTGCCCAGCTCACGACGGAGTTCAAGGAGCTGCTCCCCGACAATGCCGTCGAGTACTTCGTCTCCTACTACGACTACTACCAGCCCGAGGCGTACATCCCGCAGAGCGACACCTACATCGAGAAGGACTCCTCGATCAACGAGGAGGTCGAGCGACTGAGGCACTCCGCGACGAACAGCCTGCTGACCAGGCGCGATGTGATCGTGGTGGCATCCGTGTCGGCGATCTATGGGCTCGGTACTCCCCAGGAGTACGTGGACCGGATGGTTCGGCTGCGTGTGGGTGAGCAGTACGACCGAGACAAGCTGCTGCGTGCCTTCGTCGACATCCAGTACACGCGCAATGACATCGCCTTCCAGCGCGGCACCTTCCGTGTCCGAGGCGACACCGTCGAGGTGTTCCCGGTGTACGAGGAGCACCCCGTCCGCATCGAGATGTTCGGCGACGAGATCGAGCGGCTGATGACCCTGCACCCGGTCACGGGCGAGATCATGACGGAGGACAAGGAGATGTACGTCTTCCCGGCCACGCACTATGTCGCCGGGCCGGAGCGAATGGATCGCGCGATCGGCGGCATCGAGGCGGAGCTCGAACAACGCCTGGCCGAGTTCGAGGCCCAAGGGAAGCTGCTCGAGGCGCAGCGCCTGCGCATGCGCACCACCTACGACATCGAGATGATGCGGCAGATCGGTTCGTGTGCCGGCATCGAGAACTACTCTCGACACATCGACGGTCGCGAGGCGGGCACTGCGCCGAACTGCCTGCTCGACTACTTCCCCGAGGACTTTCTGATCGTTATCGACGAGTCCCACGTCACTGTGCCGCAGATCGGCGCCATGTACGAGGGCGATATGAGCCGCAAGCGCACCCTCGTGGACCACGGCTTCCGGCTGCCGAGTGCCATGGACAATCGTCCGTTGAAGTGGAATGAGTTCGTCGAGCGGATCGGCCAGACGGTCTACCTCTCTGCAACCCCGGGTCCGTATGAGCTGACTCGGGTGCAGGGCGATGTCGTGGAGCAGGTGATCCGCCCGACCGGCCTGGTCGACCCCGAGATCGTTGTCAAGCCCACGAGCGGTCAGATCGACGACCTGATGGGCGAGATCAAGGCCCGGTCCGCCCGGAGCGAACGGGTCCTCGTCACCACGCTGACCAAGCGGATGGCCGAGGACCTCACCGACTACCTCCTCGAGCATGGGGTCCGGGTCCAGTACCTGCACTCCGAGGTCGACACCCTTCGCCGCGTCGAGCTACTGCGTGAACTGCGTCTCGGAGTGTTCGACGTGCTGGTCGGGATCAACCTGCTGCGCGAGGGACTCGACCTGCCCGAGGTGTCGCTTGTGGCGATTCTGGATGCCGACAAGGAGGGATTCCTACGCTCGGAGACATCGCTGATCCAGACGATCGGTCGCGCTGCGCGAAACGTGTCCGGTCAGGTGCACATGTACGCAGACAAGATCACGCCATCGATGCAGCGGGCTATCGATGAGACCACCCGTCGTCGCGCCAAGCAGGTTGCCTACAACGTGGCGCACGGCGTCGATCCGCAGCCGCTGCGCAAGCGCATCGCCGACATCACCGACCTGTTGGCGCGCGAGGATGCCGATACGCAGCAGCTGCTGGCGGAGACAGCGAAGTCAGCGACGAAGGGGGCGCGTCGCGGCCGATCCCTTGCCGGCGACGAGTTGCTGAGTCTCATCGAGGACCTGACGGCTCAGATGCACCTTGCGGCGAGCGAGCTGCAGTTCGAGCTGGCTGCGCGACTGCGCGATGAGGTCGGAGATCTCAAGAAGGAACTGCGCGGCATGCGCGAGGCCGGGACGGTATGAGGGCACAGCCCTGATGGAGGTATCCGCTGGCCTCTGGGTGGGGACATTGCTTGTCCTCGTCGGCGTCATCCTGCTCGACCTGGTGATAGTCGAGCGGCGCGACCGCCCGTTCACGAGTCGCAACGCGGTGCACTGGGTGGTCTTCTACGTCGCCTTCGCGGCAGCCTTCGCCGTCTTCGTATCCGTGATGTTCGGCCCCATCTACGGCGGGCAGTTCGTCGCGGGCTACCTCACCGAGTACTCGCTCAGTGTCGACAACCTGTTCGTGTTCATGATCATCATGTCGTCGTTCGCTGTACCAGCGATCCTGGAACATCGAGTGCTGCTTGTCGGGGTAGTGATTGCCCTCGTGCTGCGGGGAATCCTGATCGTCGTCGGGGCCGAGTTGATCGCCCGGTTCGAGGTGACCTTCTACATCTTCGGGTTGTTCCTGCTCTTCACGGCGTGGAAGGTCTGGGCTGCGCATGACGCCGAGCCCGATCCGGACGGCAACGCCCTGATTCGCTGGGTGGGAACGCATGTTCCGACATCCACGGAGTACAACGGATCGCATCTCCTCACACGTGTCGCTGGCCGCCGTGCACTGACGCCAATGGCACTGGTGATGCTGGCCATCGGAACGACCGATCTGCTGTTTGCGATCGACAGCATTCCCGCAGTCTTCGGCATTACCGCCGAGACCTACCTCGTCTTCACCGTGAATGCGTTCGCCCTGATGGGGCTGCGGCAGCTCTACTTCCTGCTGCGTGGAGTGCTGGGTCGTCTGCGCTACCTGAACCGGGGCCTGGCGGTAGTCCTGGCGTTCATCGGACTCAAGATGGTGATCGAGGCGGTCAACGCGACGACGAGTCTCGAACTGCCGACAATCTCCACGTGGCTCTCGCTGCTTGTGATCGTAGGGGTGCTGTCGGTGACCGCGCTCGTGAGCGTGTACGGGACTCGTGGCGACGTGCAGGACGCGATCTGATGGACGTCACGCCAGTCCTGTGGGCCGTGACGATTGCCGGCATTGTCGCGTTGGTGCTCATCGACTTCTTCACCGTCAGTCGCAAGCCCCACGACGTGATGTTCCGCGAGGCACTGCTGTGGTCGATCTTCTACATCGGTATCGCCGTGGCCTTCGGTGTCCTGATGCTGGTGTGGCAGGGCTCAGACATCGGTTCGCAGTACTTCGCTGCGTACCTGGTTGAGAAGTCGCTCAGTGTCGACAATCTCTTCGTCTTCATCATCATCCTCGCGCAGTTCGCGGTGCCGACCGAGC
>JAPLBU010000015.1 GCA_026392575.1 Actinomycetota bacterium
GATGCCGGCCGGTGTGCCGGTTGCGACCGTTGCGATCGGCAATGCACGCAACGCCGGGCTGCTGGCTGTGCGCATGCTGGGCATCGCAGATCCGGATCTCGTGACCGCGATGCTGGCATTCCAGGAGGGCCTCAATGTCGAGGCCAAGGCCAAGAACGCCAACCTCACGCGGTGAACCTGATGGTGAGCGGCGCGGCGCCCCACCAGAGGGTGGGCTGGTTCGAACTGTTCTACGACCTCGTCATCGTCGCGGCGGTGAGCTACGGCGGTCACGTCCTCCTCGCCGAGCCGACCTGGTCGATGGCCTGGCAGATCGCGTTCTCCATGCTCGTCATGCTGGTGCTGTGGCTGCTCACGTCACTCAACAACAACCTGTTCCCCGGCGACCACCCGTGGCGCCGCATCCTGACGCTGGTGCAGATGCTGGCCCTTGTCGTGGCCGCGCTGTCGACAGGTGGTGGCGAGGGACTCCCTGACCAGATGGGCTTCATTGCGCTTTCCGTCGCCTTTGCGACGGTGGCGGTCATGTACGCGATGGCTGGGCATTCCCATGTGAGCGACGGTAGGGACGCCCGTCTCATGGCGTACTCGTCGGCGCTCGGCAGCGCCATTCTGCTGATAGGTGGATTCCTTCCCCACGGCACGGGAGTCGCAGAGACCGCCAAGGTCGTGGGCATCCTGGCTGTCGGTGTGGGGTTCGCGGCCGTGCCGCTCCTCGGGCCGTTCATTGGACGCCTGTGCACGCTCGGGCAGGTGGACGATGAGCATCTGGGCGAGCGGGTCGGGCAGCTTGTCATCATCGTGCTCGGGGAATCGTTCATCAGCCTGGTGTCGGCGCTCAGCGGAAAGCCGGAGATCCCCAATCCGGTGTACCTCGTCCTGACGTTCGTGGTCGTGTTCGCCATCTGGACGATGTACTTCTCCAGCGTCGTGCCTGCCGGAGTGCCGCCGCGGGCGGGATGGCTGCGCCTGTGGCTTCTGGGTCACTGGGGGCTGATGTTCGGCGCAGTGGCTGCGGCCACCGGGTTCTCGGCGCTGGCATCGGTGCCGTTCGGCGACGAGGGCACGTCGGCGTCGTGGACCACTTCGCCGCTGCTTGTCGTGATGGCCTCGCTCGCGATGCTGACGTGGGTGGGTCATCGAGCCGTTACGCGTCTCGTCGTTCTCCACCTGCTGACGGGCGTCGTTCTCGCGGTGCTCGCGATCATCGCAGTGACCGGGACGCAAGGCGGAGTGAACTGGGAGGTCGCCGTCGGCAGCCTCGTCGTCATCCTCGATGCGATTATCTCCGTCCGATGGGTGCGGCCCTACGCGTCCGTCACTCCGGCAGGAGCCGAGGAAACTCAACCGCTGGGCAGCGATCCATCACCATCGTGATGCCCGCGTCGGTGACGCGCTGAGCCGCATCGTCGTCAATGACTCCGAACTGGAACCAGACCGCCTGGGCGCCCGCGGCAATCGCCTCATCGGCTATGCCCCCGGCCAGGTCCGAGCGCACGAACACGTCGACGACATCCGGTGGGCCGACTGCTGCGACGGCTTCCGCGATCGTGGCGTAACCCTGCTCGCCGTGGACCATCTCGGCCCGCGGATGGATGGGCACGATGCGCTTGCCATGCGACTGGAGCAGCGAGGCGATGTCGTAGGCATCCCTTGAGGGGTTATCGCGTAAGCCCACCACAAACCACGTCGTCGTCTCTGTCAGCACGGTGCGGATCTCTTCGGGGCGGTTCATGCGCGGCACCTCACCCCGGCATTCTGCTACGGGTTGGCCGATTGCGGTGTTGAATCGACTCGCCAAACCACTTCCTGACCCGAGGAGGAGCCATCGACGCGCACGTGCTTCGAGACCTGCAGAGGCCGCTCAAGCAGCGCTATAAGGAGGATCCCGGGCAGGCCATGATCCCTGCTCATGCCAGCGCGACAATCGACATCGATGGGGTGACCTGCCGTGTGACGACGAGTTCGACGGCGGTGGTTGCAGGGCTGCATCCAGCGGCGGGAGGTACGGGTGCGTTCGCCTGCTCAGCAGACATGCTTCTCGAGGGGTTGGTCGCGTGTGCCGGCGTGACGCTGGCGGCTGTCGCATCAGCGATGTCGGTGGTGATCACAGGTGGCCGCATCGTTGCCGACGGGCACTGGGATGCGCGCGGAACACTGGGCGTCGACCGTGAGGCACCCGTGGGTATGACGGATATCACCGTGCGCTTCGAACTCGTTACCGACGCCGACGCGGAGACCGTTGCACGGCTCATCGATCTGACCGAGCGCTACTGCGTCATCGCACAGACGTTGGCCGCGCCACCAGCGGTCGCCTTCTCGCACAGCACCCTGCCGAGCGGCTCTTAGTCGCTGGCGGTCACCAGCCGACGAGGAATGTGGCGCAAAAGGACGACGTGGCGTGACCGTCGTCCGGCTAGCCTCCGGAAGCGACTTCACTGCGGAGCCGCATGGGCGGGAGCGGTCATGGCAGTTCTGCGAACGGGTGCGGTGCGGTTCGGTGCGGTGGCCATGGCGATGGCGCTGGCCGGCTGCTCGGGTGGTGCGGCGGGGAGTGGGGGCGGTAGCGGCGATGCCGGTAACTCAGCGGTCCCCTCGTCGGCCGTCGCTGCGGGGGTCGAGCTGGATCCGCAGATGCAGGAGTTCCTTGCCCTCGATGTCGCGGGTCAGGAGGCGGCGCTGGCGGAGCTGAGTATGAAGCTCGAGCGTCAGTTGTGGACCGAGACGGGGATGGAGGCCGAGCTGGGTGGCCCGGCCGCGACGGACACGGCGTACAACGCACTGGCGACGGCGTTCACCGAGCAGGCGCTGCGCTATCGAGGGGACCCGGCTTTCGGCCGGTTCGGCGCGCACGTGGCGGCGGGCAGTCACGACGTGAGTCTGGGCGGCCTCACCTTCGGCGGGTACGTCATCGCCGGGCTGGCGGCCAAGGTGGTCGAATCGTCGAACGAGGTCGCGCCGGGCAAGACCCCTGCAGGAGTCCTCATTCGACTCGACGATCGAGAAGACCGTCGACGGGGTGACGGGGAAGCTGCGCACGAAGGTGACGATCGCGCCGTGCCCGGACGCGACGGGGACGTTCACCTCGAAGGTGCTGATCGATGCCTCGTCGACCACGTCGGGGGGCCGTTCGGGGTCGAACATGACCACGGAGGTGGATGTCACGGGGCATGTCGATGACAGCGCGGAGCTCGCCGGCTACGAGTCGGTCACCCGGACGCAGGCGGCGGGCTTCAAGTCGAGCAAGGGAGCGTTCGTGGACGTCACGACCTCGGTGGTGTGGAGTGGCGGCAAGATTGCGGGAGTTGACCAGACCTACAACCGGACGGGCGGCGCAGCCACGGGCGAGATGCTCAAGGCGTGGGGGTTCGCGGGTGTCCTGACGGAGGCCTTGGTCAACCACTACGCCCTGGATGCGGCGGAGAAGGCCTGGAAGTCCGGGCGCTGCGTGGATCTGAAGGCGACCACCACGCCGAGCCAGCGCACCGGCCTGAAGCCCTCGACCGCGGTCTCGATCCTCGCGCAGCCAGTGAGCAAGATCGACGGCAAGCCGGTCGGCGGCACCGTCACCGCAACACTGGCGGGTGAATCGTCCGTCGACCCGGCGGGCTCGCCGGTCCCCGCCGATGCCACGTTCGCCTACGTCGCACCGGGTGAGAAGGACAAGACCGCGTCCGTCAGCCTTGAGTCGCGCTCCAAGCGCGGCATCGGCAAGGTTGATGTGGCCTTCGATACGAAGGCTGTGCAGGGATGGGCCATCGACCAGACCCAGACTCCGTACCGGTTCACAGGAGTCAGCTGCACGAGCGAGAAGGGCCCCTGGGTCATCGACTACGCAATTCAGGGAGTACCGGGCATGGTCGGCGGGGGCGTGATCAAGGTGACCTTCCCGGGAGCCCCCGCTGTCGTGACGACGTCTCCGCTCAAGGCCATGGGCACGGACAAGGGCGAGTTCAAGGCTGCCGGCCTGCCGGGAGGGGTGCGGTTTGCGGGGGCCGCCAAGGCGACTCTCACTCCGTCGGCAGACGCCTTCACGATGGGGATTCGGTCAGGCGGCAGCGCCACCGGCTATGCCAGGTCCAGGAGTCGGACGATGGCGTGGCCCGAGTCGGGGTTCACCCTCAAGGTGCAGCAGGCACCGGCCGGCTCGTGCCCGTCCCCCGGATAGGCGGAGATCTGCCTACGCCGTCGGTCGGCCGAGCGCCCGGTAGATCCAGCCGGCATTGCGCCAGGCCTGCGGATCGAGGGCGTTGCGGGCGTCGATGATGTGCCGGTTGGGTGCACCTCCGAGGGTCGCCGGATCGAGGTCGCGGTACTCGCGCCACTCGGTGCCGAGGACGACGAGTTCGGCGTCCTTGAGTGCCGTGCGCAGGTCGTCGACATAGGTCATGTGCGGGTAGACGCGCTCGGCATTGCGCAGGCCCTTGGGGTCGTGGACGACCACATCGGCACCGGCGTTGCGCATCGCGAAGGTCGACGGTGGCTGCGCGTCGGCGCAGGTTGATCTGGTCGACCTCGCGGAGGAACGCAACCGCATCCTCGGCACCGAGCTCGCCGGCGCGGGCCATGAACGCACGAATGTCCTTGGGCAGGCAGCCACCACCGAAGCCGAGGCCGGCCGCGAGGAAGCGGCTGCCGATGCGCGGGTCGTAGCCGATCGCGGTCGCGAGCTGCGTTACGTCGGCACCCGCTGCCTCGCACACCTCTGCCATCGCGTTGATGAACGAGATCTTCGTGGCGAGGAACGAGTTCGCGGCCACCTTGACCAGCTCGGCGGTCGGGAAGTCGGTGACGAGGAAGGGCACGCCCTCGGCGATGATCGGGGCGTAGACCTCACGCAGTAGATCCTCGGCGCGCTGCGAGTGCACGCCGACGACAAGTCGGTCGGGGTGAAGGGTGTCCTCGACGGCAAAGCCCTCGCGCAGGAACTCGGGGTTCCAGGCGACCTCGACCCCTTCGGGCGCGGTCTTCGCCAGCAGGGCCTCGATCTCGGCGGCCGTGCCGACCGGCACCGTTGACTTGCCGACGACGAGGGCGCCGGGGCGCAGATGGGGCGTCAGGGAGGCGATGGATCCGAAGACCTGGGACATGTCGGCCTTCTGGGCGCCGGCGGCCTGGGGGGTGCCGACACAGATGAAATGCACGTCGGCGAAGGCGCCCGCCTCCTCGAAGGAGGTCGTGAAGTGGAGCCGGCCAGCCTCGATGTTGCGGGCGAGGACCTCGTCGAGCCCGGGCTCGTAGAAGGGCACGTGACCGCCGGTCAGAATGGCGACCTTGGAGGGGTCGACGTCGAGGCCGATCACCTCGAAACCGAGCTCGGCCATGCAGGCGGCGTGCGTGGCACCGAGGTAACCAGTGCCGATGACCGACAGTCGTAGCGTCATGGCGACAGGCTAGTAGGGTGACGACCGTGGCTGGAAACATGGACTTCCAACAATTCAACCTGACCGACGAGCACGCCGCCCTGCGGGAGGCCGTGCAGGACCTCGTTCGAGACAGGATCGCGCCGCGTGCGGCCGACATCGACGAGACCGGTGAGTTCCCGTGGGACGTGTACGAGGCGCTCCGGGCGTCGGGCTTCCACGCGATCCACATCCCCGAGGCCTACGGCGGCGAGGGCGGCGCTGGCCGCGTGCCTCGTCATCGAGGAGGTTGCGCGCGGCTGTGCGTCGAGCTCCCTCATCCCAGCGGTCAACAAGCTCGGCACGATGCCTTTGCTGGTGGCGGGCGACGAGGCGCTCCTGCAGACCTACCTGCCGCAGGTGGCCAGCGGCGAGGCGATGTTCTCGTACGCGCTGAGCGAGCGCGAGGCAGGCAGCGATGCGGCCTCCATGAAGGCGCGTGCGGTCGAGAAGGACGGCGGCTGGGTGCTCAACGGCCAGAAGAGCTGGATCAGCAACGCGGGCATCTCGAAGTACTACACCGTCATGGCCGTCACCGATCCCGAGAAGGGTGCCCGCGGCGGCATCTCTGCATTCGTCGTCCACGGTGACGATGAAGGCTTCTCGCTGGGGACTCCGGAGCGCAAGCTCGGCATCCACGGCTCGCCGACCCGCGAGATCCTGTTCGACAACTGCTGGATCCCCGGCGATCGCATCGTCGGCGCCCCCGGCACCGGCTTCCAGACCGCGATGTCGACGCTCGACCACACCCGCGTCACCATCGGCGCCCAGGCAGTCGGTATCGCTCAGGGTGCCCTCGACGTGGCGTCTGCCTACGTGAAGGACCGCCAGCAGTTCGGCAAGTCGATCGCGTCCTTCCAGGGCATCCAGTTCATGATCGCCGACATGGCCATGAAGCTCGAGGCCGCCCGACAGCTGGTCTACGTGGCCGCGGCCAAGAGCGAGCGGCAGGACCCCGACCTCACCTTCTTCGGGGCGGCCGCCAAGTGCTTCGCCTCGGACATGGCCATGGAGATCACCACCGACGCCGTCCAGGCCCTCGGTGGGGCCGGGTACACGAAGGACTGGCCCGTCGAGCGCTACATGCGCGATGCCAAGATCACCCAGATCTACGAGGGCACCAACCAGATCCAACGGGTCGTCATGGCGCGGGAGCTGCTGCGGGCTTGAT
>JAPLBU010000065.1 GCA_026392575.1 Actinomycetota bacterium
GACCGGGGTTCGGCGGTTCTCGTTGCGCACCGTGATGGTCGCGAGCAGGGTCGAGGTGTCTTCTACTGGCTCGGCAACCTCAGTGTCGGGGACAAGATCTTCGTTAAGACATCCGCGGGGGAGACGCTGCCCTACAAGGTTGTCGCACGCGAGCTCATCAAGAAGAAGAGCCTGCCGTACGAGGAGCTGTTCGCTGTCGACGGTGATCCGCGCCTGACCCTCATCAGTTGCGGCGGCTACTACGACCGCAACCACGGTGGCTACCAGGACAACGTGGTCGTCACGGCGGTGCCGCTGTTCACGCCGATCCTGACCGACCCGTCGGCGATCGCATCCGCGTCAGCGTCTGCCTCGGTTGCTTCGGCATCCGCCGCGGCCGCTGCAGCTGCTGCGACCGACGGTCCGGTGAGCGTGCTTGCCCCGCAGGCCGCAACGATCGCGGAGACATCGAAGCCCGTCCTGCTCGGCGGCGGTCGTTAGGAACTCACTCTCCAACCTCGTGCACAACTGACTCGGCCTCCCCGTTTCCACTCGGGGAGGCCGAATCAGTTATGCAAGGAGGAATGAAGTTCGTGTGTCTTAGCCGGCCTGGTTGCAGGGCTTGTTCATCGAGCGGACGCCGTTGACGTCGCCAGTGCCGAGGTCGGTGTGGTCCGAGACGACCGGGTACATGATGTTCGAGGTCTCGCTGGCGTGGGCCAGACCGAGCACGTGGCCGAGTTCGTGCATGTACAGGCTCTTGTCCTCGCGGGCGTTGGCCTGCTTCACATGGTCGGTGCGGAACACCGCTGCGCCGGTGATGATCTCCTTGCTGGTGGGCCACACCTGCGAGGGGGAGCCGAGGCCGACCGTGCCGCCACCGAGGCGGGCGGAGTCGCCGTCGGCGATGAAGGCCAGGTAGATGTGGCGGCTCTGGATGGCCGAGCCGTTGGCCGGCTTCAGCGAGAAGGCCGCGTCGTCGTAGGCGAGGTTCTCGGTGCCGCCGAACTGGAAGGCGAGTCCGGATGCCGGCGTCCACTGGTCGAAGGCCCACGTGAGGTTGGCGATCTGCGTGGCGGCCTCGTCGGCGCTCAGGCCGCTCGTGTCGACAGTCCATGTGATGGCGGCAGCGCAGGTGGCCCAGCCGCTGTTGGTGAGCGCGGGCTGCTGGCTGGCGAAGATCGAGGAGTAGTCAGCGGCGGCGACAGCGGCTGCGGCCTGGGTGCGAGCGGCCGTGGCCTTGGTGGCCACCTTTGTCGTGGCCTTCGAGGGGGCCTTGGTGACGGTCTTGGCCGTGTGGGACTTGGCGGCCATCGGCGCGCTCTGCGTCGCGGCGCTGGCGGCGGCAGTGGGGAGCGGGGAGGCGAGGAGGGCGAGGGCGGCGATGCCTGAGACGGCGACTGCGATCCGGCGCTTGGTGCTGGCTGCTGCGGTCATCTGGCTCACCCCTTTCCTCGACTAAGGAAAGTGTGCCCGATCGAACATGATCGGTCAATATGACCGATCAACAGGAAATGGCCAAAATGGGGATTGACTTCGAGCCTTCAGGAGAATTCCCCTCACAAATTTGGGGTAGTCAGGTAGTCGAAGGTCCCGAGGTGGTGATAAATGAATGACCGGTCAATATGAACGAATATGGGGAAACGGCACGGTAAAGCGTCCAAAAGGGTGAAATCGACCGTCTTTCGGCCACAAACGGTCAGGCCCGATCCCTACTGGGATCGGGCCTGACCGGAGTGCGGGTGGGGCTAGTTGCCCACGATCACCGTGAGCGAGCCGACCTTCTTCTTGTCGGTGCTGCCGGGCGGTGTGGTGAGGATCTTCACGACCGCGGTCCCCTTGCCCTTTGCGGTGACGACCCAGTCGGTGGTTGTGGGTGCGCCCATCAGCCCGTCAGCGGCAGGCGGGGCAGCCTTCTTCTGGACAACGGTGACGGCGCTGGCGTCGCCCGTGACGCGGTAGGACCAGCTGTACCCGGTGGTCAGGTTGGTCGACAGGCGAATCACCACGGACTCCCTGGGCACCAGGCGAACCTGCGCGGGCAGGATCGTGACGATCACGGTCGGATCGACGGGCTTGGCGTTCGCCGGGGTGGCGGCGAGAACGGTGCCGGCAACCAGCAACGACGTCAGGGTGAGGGCCAGCAGTCGTGCGGGTCGGGCGATCGTCATGGTGCCTCCTGGTGGTGGTGTTGACCATCACAGTATGCGCCGGGCCCGGTTCATCCGTTGCCACGCGACGCTGCGCAAACTGGACAACAATGGGATCAGCACCCTCGCTCGTGTAGGTCCCTTTACGGCGTGAAGGAGAGCACCATGAAGAGCAACACTCCCGGCCCGAACCGCCTCAGCCGCACGGCCGCCAAGGAAGTCCCGCATCGCTCCGATGAGCGGCTCTTTGCGGCCAAGACGGATGTCAAGAAGGCCTGTGAGGACCTGCTCCACGAGCTGCGTCACTCGTCGGCGCACGCGCCGATGGTCGCCGATCTCACCACTGCGGTGAATCGTGTCCAGCAGCAGCTCAAGGAGATCACGCCCGACGAGCCCAAGGCCAGTTCCTCCGTCCGAGACATGGCCAAGGAGGTCCAGCACCTGCAGGTCGCCGAGACCTGGGTGTCGGCCACGGAGCGCGTCCTGACCCGACTCGGCACCTCCGCCACGCACGAGATGAAGGACGGCCTGCTGGAGGCTCAGGACACGGTGATGTGGTGCGTCCGAGCACAGCACTGGGACGGCGAGCTGACGGCGGCCACGAAGCAGTTGGAGAAGCTGGTGAAGGAAGCCGAGGCGCAGGCTGCGCGTGTCGGCTGACACCTCTCGTTCCCGTCTGCTTGTCGCCCTGATTGCACCGCTGACCTTGGTTGCGGGTTTCGTCGTGGCTCAGACGACCGGTGTGCGCCCGCTGGGTGGCGCGATCCTGCTCGTCGGCGGCCTGTGGTGCGCCTTCACGATGTGGCGGGCAGTGGGCTGGTGGCGGACGGTGGTCGTCGGCGTGGCCTTCGCCGCGGCGTTCGTGCTCTCGCACCCCTTGGGCAACGTGATCGGCGTGTGGGCGGCAGTACTCGCTGCTGCTGCGGTTGTCGGCGTGCTTGCGTGGGTGCTGGGCCGGCGCAGTGACGAGCGCGCCGCCTCAGCCTGACGTTACTCAGCCTCGCGTGCCGGTGCCCTTCGATCGGTAGAGAGCGGCATCGGCCACCGCCATGGCGGAGTCGAAGTCGGCGCGTGGCGGCCAGTCGGCGCTTCCGTAGCTCCACGCGACGGTGGAGACCAGGTGCAGTCGCTCAATAACCGGACCGACAGCTTCGGCGGAAAGGCGTTCCAGGATCAGGACGACCTCGTCGCCGCCGCTGCGCAAGGCGATGTCACCAGGCCGCAGTACCCGTCGGCAGGCCTCCCCGAATTCGCGCAGGGCCTGATCGCCGGCGAGATGGCCCTGTGTGTCGTTGAGCGCCTTGAAATCGTCGAGTTCGATGACGACGAGGCAGCGCTCGCGAACACGGCGATCGACCCTGCGCGGATCGCGGTCTGCGGCTCCAGCCTCGGTGGTTACTACTCGGCGCGTGCAGCGAGCATGGAGCCGCGTATCGCCGC
>JAPLBU010000431.1 GCA_026392575.1 Actinomycetota bacterium
ACCGCGACGTCGTCGATGCCTACATTGCTGGCCTCGAGATGGCTGCCGCAGCCGGCCACGATCTCGGCACGATCCAGTCGGTGGCCAGCTTCTTCGTCAGCCGGATCGACACTGAGGTTGATGCACGCCTCTCGGCCATCGGCACGCCGGTCGCGCAGGCCCTGCGTGGCAAGGCAGCCATCGCCAACGCCCGACTCGCGTGGGCAGCGCACACCGACTCCCTCGCTTCCGACCGCTGGGCGGCCCTCGCTTCCGCCGGCGCCAACCCGCAGCGGCCGTTGTGGGCCTCGACCGGAGTCAAGGACCCGTCCTTCGACCCCACCCGCTACGTCGTCGACCTCGTCGTCCGTTGCTGCGTCAACACGATGCCCGAGGCGACGCTGGATGCGGTTGCCGTCCAAGGCGTCATTCCGACGGACTCCATCACCGGGACCACGGCCGAGTCCACCCAGGTCTGGGTCGATCTCGCGGCCCTCGGCATCGACGAGGCACAGGTGTGCGACCAACTGGAACGCGAGGGTGTCGCGAAGTTCATCGACTCGTGGCAGCAGCTTCGCGCAACCGTGGCGACAGCGGCCGGGCTGGCGGAGGCATGAGCCCGACACGACACCAGCCGCCGCCGATGAATCCGCTGCGCAACCCGCTCGACCAGCGCCTCCCACGCGTTGCCGGCCCGTGCGGCATGGTGCTCTTCGGCGTCACGGGCGACCTCTCGCGCAAGAAGGTCATGCCGGCCATCTACGACCTTGCCAATCGCGGTCTGCTGCCGCCCGGCTTCTCCCTTGTCGGCTTCGCCCGCCGCGACTGGGAGGATCAGGACTTTGCCCAGATCGTCCACGATTCGGTGCGCGAGCACGCCCGTACGCCCTTCCGCGAGGAGGTCTGGCAGCAGCTGTCCGAGGGCATCCGCTTCGTCGCCGGCGATCTCGGTGACCCCGCGGCGTACCAGCAGCTCAAGACTGTGGTCGCTGAACTGGACGCGTCACGCGGCACGGGTGGGAACCATGCGTTCTACCTGTCGATCCCACCGGGCCTGTTCCCCGTCGTCCTGGAGCATCTCAAGACATCCGGTCTCGCCGAAGACCGTCCCGAGGCATGGCGTCGGGTCGTCATCGAGAAGCCCTTCGGCCACGACCTCGCCAGCGCTCAGGAGCTGAACCGCATCGTCGGCGAGGTGTTCGCATCGGGATCGGTCTTCCGGATCGATCACTACCTCGGCAAGGAGACCGTCCAGAACATCCTGGCCGTGCGATTCGCGAACACCATGTTCGAGCCGCTGTGGAACAGCCACTACGTCGACAACGTCCAGATCACCATGGCCGAGGACATCGGCATCGGAGGTCGGGCCGGGTACTACGACGGCATCGGCGCTGCCCGCGACGTGATTCAGAATCACCTGCTGCAACTGCTGGCCCTCACAGCGATGGAGGAGCCGCTCTCGTTCGCCGCCGACGACGTGCGCGCCGAGAAGGAGAAGGTGCTGCGGGCCGTCAAGCTGCCGCGGGAGCTCGGCAAGCACACGAGCCGCGGGCAGTACGCGAACGGCTGGCAGGGGGGCATCCCCGTCCTCGGCTACCTCGAGGAGGCGGGCATCAACCCGCAGAGCGTCACCGAGACCTACGCCGCCGTTCGGGTCGACGTCGACAATCGACGCTGGGCGGGAGTGCCGTTCTACCTGCGCACGGGCAAGCGCCTGGGGCGTCGCGTCACCGAGGTCGCCGTTGTCTTCAAGCGTGCACCGCACCTGCCCTTTGCGAAGACGGCCGTCCAGGAGCTGAGCAACAACGCATTCGTCTTCCGCATCCAGCCCGACGAGGGGATCACGGTGCGCTTCGGCTCCAAGGTGCCCAACACCACGTCTATCCAGGTGCGTGACGTGACCATGGACTTCCAGTACGGGGAGTCGTTCGTCGACTCCAGCCCGGAGGCCTATGAGCGGCTCATTCTCGACGTCCTGCTCGGTGATCCGCCGCTCTTCCCACGTCACGAGGAGGTCGGACCGGCATCCTCCTACGACATGATCGCGCGCGATGGACGAACCTGGAGGCGGCCATGATCCGACTCGAGAACACCAGCGGCGGGGCGGTCGCTGCGGCCATCGCATCCGAGCGGCATCACATGGGCTCGTCTGCGACGGGCATGGTCCTCACCCTGCTGATCATCACAGATGAGGAATACCAGGCCGACGCAACCACAGCGGCCGTCGCTGCGGCCCGGCAGCATCCGATGCGCATCGTGACGATCATTCCCCGGCACGGCAAGCATGAGCCGCGACTCGATGCGGACATCGCCGTGGGCGGCGACGACGGTCCCGGCGAGGTGGCCGTGCTCCGATTGCGCGGTGATCTCGCCGGTCACGCCAACTCGGTGGCCATCCCGCTCCTGCTGACCGACACACCCGTCGTGGCCTTCTGGCCTGAGGGCGCGCCCGACGTGCCCGTGGACGACCCGATCGGTCGTCATGCCCAGCGCCGCATCTCGGATGCCTCGACGGCCGAGGACGTCATGCGTGAGCTGGAGCGTCGCAAGGCCGGCTACCGGCCGGGCGACACTGATCTGTCCTGGACCCGCCTCACGCCGTGGCGATCGGTGCTGGCCGCCGTCCTGGACCAGCCGACACCGGCGATCACCGGTGTGACGATCGGGGCCGAGGAGTCGAATGCGAGCGCGATCCTCCTGCGTACCTGGCTGCAGCGATGC
>JAPLBU010000344.1 GCA_026392575.1 Actinomycetota bacterium
CCGCGCGAAGGCGGTCTTCCCCGATGCCGCTGACCGCAAGGGCATCACCCTCTACGCCGTCCTGCGCACCCTGCAACTGCGCCGCCTGCGCCTGCCTCCTCCGCGCGTGCGCCGCGGCGGCGCACCCGTAACTCCGAAGACGAAGGGCTGACCATGGCGTGGATCTGGCACTACACCGACATCGAGGGCCAGCCGGTCGATCAGGAGCCCCCGCACTCGCAGTCCTTCCCGACCCAGTCCGATGCAGAGACGTGGATCGGCGAGACGTGGCAGGAACTGCTCGACTCCGGAATTGAGGGCGTTGTGCTGTTCGAGGACGACCATGTCGTCTACGGACCGATGAACCTCCGCCCGATCCAGTAGGCGACCCGCCCGGGCGACCGGAGCCTTTGACACCGGCCTGTCCCACGTGGTAGGATCACCTCACAACTTCATCCACTCGTTCGACGTCCAGGGGAAGTCCGGTGAGATCCCGGCGCTGTCCCGCAACCGTGTTCCCCTTCATGGGGTGAGTCGGAGCACCTGGCGAACGCGAGCGGCTCCATCCGTCGAGGTAACGGGACGGGAGCTCGGGTCTCCACCCGACCGTCCCCGCGTGCTTTCTGCACCCGGGGATTCATGGTCTTCGGGGACGCGGCGCCTGCTTTCCGGCACCGCTCACCCCAAGGAAGACATGACCCCCACTACGGGCATTCGCCGTATCCTCGCCACGACAGTCGTCGCGGTCGTCCTCGGCTCGGCCGCCCTCGCCCCGTCAGCCTCCGCGGCCCCCAGCCCGACCGTCGGCCTCTACGGCGACTCCGATCCCACCTACGACGGCGTCTGGCGCCAGTCGATCGGGATCATGGGCCTGGCCGCCAACGAGATCACTCCCCCGGCCGCTGCGATCGCCTGGCTGATCGGGCAGCAGTGCGCCAACGGTTCCTTCCAGGAGTACCGCGCCGAGCTGACCGTTCCGTGCGGTGCATCCGATCACGTCAACTACACCGGACCGGACACCAACGCGACCGCGGCCGCACTGATGGCCCTGATGGCAATCGACGATTACGGCCTGAAGGTGCCGCAGGCAACGCTCACGAAGGTCGTCGATGCAGCCGTGAAGGCGGGCACCTGGCTGCGGAAGCAGCAGCGAGGAGATGGCGGTTGGCCGTACTACCCCGGCGCCCCATCCGATGCGAACTCCACCGGCCTCGCCCTGTCGGGCATCCTCACGCAGGCACCGTCCTACGACATCACCGCGTACAAGCGCGCCGCACGCTTCCTCGGCACCGTTGCCGCATCGTGTGCTGATGGCGGTGGCTTCGCCTACCAGGCCGGCAGCGCGGTCGACGGCTCCGCCTCAGCCCAGGGTCTCGTCGGCCTCGTCGGGCCGATGCCCGTAAACGGTCCGCGCAAGCTCGCGGTCAGTGCGCCGTGCACCAACACCGCTAAGAGCAAGGCCATCAGCTACCTCGCAAAGGGACTGGCAACCACCGGCACGCTCACGTCAGCTCTTAGCGCCGGCCAGCCCGACTACGCCAACACGGCCACTGCCGTCCTCGGACTGGTAGCGGCCGGCCAGGGCCGGGCGTCCGTCGCGAAGGCACTCTCGGCACTCAAGTCGAATGCCGCGGAGTTCACCGCTGGGGGCAACCCGACCGCGACCGGACTGCTGCTGCTCGTTGCACAGGCCACCGGCGGCAAGCCGAGCGCCTTCGGCGGGCTCAATCTGGTGAACGCGCTCAACGCGTCGATCCGCAAGTAGCGTCATGACGAGGACGACGGCTCGCAGGCCCGGTGCAGGTGCACTGGGCTTGCTCGCCGTTGTCCTCGTCACCCTCATCTCGGCATCACCGGCTCACGCGTCGGCCTACCGCTACTGGACCTACTGGCAGGCGCCCGTCGGAACCACCGGTTGGACGTTCGCCACCCAGGGCCCCGGCACGTCGATCCCGATCGACGGGTCCGTGGAGGGCTGGCGCTTCGCGGTGACCACGCGCACCGGAACGCAGGCCGATATGCCGTCACCGGCCCCGGACTTCGCCACCGCGTGCGCGACCACCCCCGCTGTCGATGGTCGCAAGCGCGTCGCGCTCGTCATCGAGCCCGGTCGTCCCACGGACGCCCCGGCCGGGCAGCAGGCACCCGCACCGAGCGTCACCTGCGTCGTCGCCGACGAGGACGCCACCGGCTATGACGTGCTCCGATCCGTGGCGGACGTTCGCACCGAGAACGGCTTCATCTGCGGGATCGCCGGTTATCCCGTCGGCGAGTGCGCGCCGGTTCTTGATGATGCAGCAGTCGCGGAGATCGCTGCGGCGGCGTCCGCTGCGTCGAGTGCCCCTCCGACGTCACCGACGACCGCCATGGATTCCGGCAGCACATCAGCACCGATCGAGAACGGCACGCCGTGGGCGGCCGGCGGCGTTCTGGTCGCCGTCATCGCCATCGGCGGCGTCCTGCTGCTGAGGAGGCGACGACATGGGTGATCGTCGTTGGCTGCATCCCGGCGCATGGTGGGTCTGGGCGCTCGGGCTCGCCGCTGCCGCCAGCCGCACCACCAACCCGCTGCTGCTCCTGCTCATCATCACGGCCGCAGCCGTTGTCGTCAGCGCCCGCCGACCGGATGCGCCGTGGGCTCGTTCCTTCGGCTTCTTCGTACGACTCGGATTGATCGTCATCGTGGTCCGGGTGGCCGTGCAGGTCCTCTTCGGGGCTGAGATCGGCACGACGGTGCTGATCGAACTGCCCGGGATCGGGCTGCCCACGTGGCTCGCCGGCGTGCGGCTCGGCGGTGACCTCACCCTCGAGTCGCTGCTGATGGCGCTCTACGACGGGCTCCGGCTCGCCACGATCCTCATCTGCGTGGGAGCGGCCAACTCGCTGGCTTCGCCGACACGGCTGCTGAAGTCCGTGCCCGCCGCCCTGTACGAACTCGGCGTCAGCGTCGTCGTGACGTTGACCTTCACCCCGCAACTCGTCGCCGATGTCGACCGCCTCGCCACGGCCCGCCGCCTGCGCGGTCGCAAGACGTCCGGCCCGCGCGCCATCGCCGGCGCGGCCATCCCCGTACTCGAGGGTGCGCTTGAGCGCTCCGTGATGCTCGCCGCCGCCATGGACTCGCGCGGCTACGGCCGTCGCGGGACGGTGTCGGCATCCGCTCGACGAACGTCTTCCATGCTGCTGCTCGGCGGCCTCGTCGCCGCCTGCATCGGCGCCTACGGGCTGGTCTCGGCCGATGCCCCCGTCCTGCTCGGCCTGCCCATGCTCGGCCTGGGTATCGCCGTCGCCGTTTCAGGTGTCTGGCTGGCTGGGCGCGCATCCGTGCGCACCAGCTACCGCCCCGACCCGTGGCGCGCACCCGAGTGGCTCGTCAGCGGCGCAGGCGTCGTCGCGGCCGGCACGTTCGCCTTGGCCGGCTGGCTCGCGATGCCCGGTCTGGCTGCATCCGTCGACCCGCCCGCCTGGCCGCAGCTGCCCCTCCTCGCCCTCGCCGGTGTCCTCATCGCGATGACGCCCGCACTGACGGCCTCACCCCTGCCGCTGTCCGCCGTTCCACCGCCCCGCGCACCCCGCACGCCCCGCACGCCCCGCTCGCCCGTGGAGGTCACTGCATGATCACCTTCGATGACGTCACGATCACGTATCCCGGCGCGAGCACGCCGACCCTGACGCATGTCGACCTCGTCATCCCGGAGGGCGAACTCGTCC
>JAPLBU010000277.1 GCA_026392575.1 Actinomycetota bacterium
GGCGCCAGTCGGCAGCTCCTGACCGAGCCTCGGCCAGTCGGTCGTCCTCAGCGGTCGTCATCAGGCCCACTCCTTCATCGATCCCAGATCCGCTGTCAGAAAAGGACGGTGGCGAATGCGCCGCGTTCGTCGAACCCCACTGTGCGGTACGCCTTGCGCGCAGCAGTGTTGTACGAGTTCACGTAGAGCGACACGGTGGGTGCGATCTGCTCGCGGGCCATCGTGACGACCGAGGCCATGCCGGATATCGAGTGACCGCGGCCCCGAAGGGCGGGATCGACCCACACCCCCTGCACCTGGCACACGCCCTTGGCCACAGCGCCCACCTCAGCCTTGAAGACCACCACGTTGTCCTCTATCCGCACGAATGACCGGCCCTCCTTGACGATCTCGGCGATTCGGGCCCGGTAGGCGGCCGCCAGCCCGCCGGCGACCGGTGACACACCCACCTCGGCGATGAACATCGCGATGCAGGCCGGGACGAGCAGTTCGAGGTCGGCCGACGTGGCCTGCCTGACGAGGGGGTCCCCCGGCACCGTCGGAGGTCCGTCGATCGCCATGAGTGGCTGGACATCGCGCACCTCGCGGGCCGGACCCCACGCTGGCTCGAGCAGGCGCCACAGGTCGAGGGTTTCGTCAGCGGGGCCAACGAACGACGAGCACCGTCGACCCGACAGCCGCAGTCGATCGGCGAAGGCAGCTCGCGTGGCTGCCGTGGTGGCGACCGGCACGAGGTTCGCCCCGCAGTACAGGATCGAGACGAGGCCGCTGTCGTCGAAGTAGCCGAGCAGATCGCCGCCGATCCGCCACGGATCCACCCCGCCGAGGGCCACGCGCGACGAGACGAAGCAGTGCGCGACCGGATCCGCTGCGAGAAGCAGGTTGGCGGCCGCGAGATCACGCGACGTGATGCTGCGGACGGACCCGACGGACGCGGTGACAGACATGTGAGCTTCCGCGATCAGGAGGTGGTGACGACCGGCGCACCGGTCGCGTCGCCCATGCTGTCCGCGAGCTTCATGGCCTCCTCGATAAGCGTCTCCACGATCTGCGACTCCGGCACGGTCTTGATGACCTCGCCGCGCACGAAGATCTGGCCCTTGCCGTTGCCGGATGCGACACCGAGGTCAGCCTCGCGCGCCTCACCCGGACCGTTGACGACACATCCCATGACGGCCACCCGCAAAGGCACGTCGAGGCCCTCGAGTCCGGCCGACACCTGCTCGGCGAGCGTGTACACATCGACCTGCGCGCGGCCGCACGACGGGCAGGAGACGATCTCGAGTCCGCGCTGCCGCAGGTTGAGCGACTCGAGGATCTGGTTGCCGACCTTGACCTCTTCGACCGGCGGAGCCGACAGCGAGACACGGATCGTGTCGCCGATGCCGCGGCTCAGCAGCCCTCCGAAGGCGACGGCGGACTTGATCGTGCCCTGGAACGTCGGTCCGGCCTCGGTGACACCGAGGTGCAGCGGGTAGTCGCACTGCTCCGCCAACTGCATGTAGGCCTGCATCATGATCACGGGGTCGTGGTGCTTGACGGAGATCTTGATATCGCGGAAGTCGTGCTCCTCGAACAGCGATGCCTCCCAGAGTGCCGACTCGACGAGCGCCTCGGGTGTCGCCTTGCCGTACTTCTCGAGCAGCCGCTTGTCGAGGGATCCAGCATTGACCCCGATGCGAATCGGGGTGCCGGCGTCCTTGGCAGCGCGTGCGATGTCGCCGACCTTGTCGTCGAACTGCTTGATGTTGCCGGGATTGACCCGGACGCCCGCACAGCCGGCAGCGATGGCGGCGAAGACGTACTTGGGCTGGAAGTGGATGTCAGCGATGACCGGGATCCCGCTCTTGCGGGCGATCTCCGGCAGCGCGTCGGCGTCGTCCTGGCTTGGCACGGCCACACGGACGATCTGGCAACCGGCGGCCGTCAACTCGGCGATCTGCTGCAGGGTGCTGTCGACGTCCGAGGTCAGGGTCGTGCACATCGATTGGACGCTGATCGGCGCATCGCCGCCCACGGCAACGGGATGCGTTGCGTGGCGCAGGATGAGCTGACGCGAGATCCGGCGCGGGGCCACGACAGGCGGTGGGGCTGAGGGGATACCGAGGTTGACGGTCACCCCGTCATTATGGTGGCTCCGCCGAGGTCGCGCCCTCGAGCGCCGGTCACTGCAGCGAGATCGGCTTGACCAGATCGGCCCAGATGACGATCACGCCCATGAGCAGCAGGGCGCCGGCCACCACGTAGGCCACCGGCAGCAGCCGAGCCATGTCGACGGGGCCGGGATCCGGGCGACCGCGCATCCGCGCGAGGCGGCGGCGCACCGACTCATACACCGCACCCGCCACGTGGCCGCCGTCGAGCGGAAGCACCGGCAGCAGGTTGAACAGGAACAGGAACAGGTTGAGCGAGGCCAGTAGCCCCAGGAAGGTCGCGACCTTCGCCGCCATCGGCTCGTCCATGGCAGCCACATCGCCACCGATCCGGCTCACACCCACGACGCTGACCGGGCTGTCCGACGATCGCTCGCCGCCTCCGATGAGGGTCTCGGTCACGAGTTCGTACAGCCGCACCGGGAGCAGGAAGAGCGCACTGACGGATCGCGCCGTGATATCCCACATGTAGGCCGGGACGGACGTCCACGGCTGACTCACCCAGGCGACCTCAGGTCCGACCCCGACGTATCCCGCCGAGACGAACTCCGCTGTGGGGTTGCCGTCGGCATCGAGCACCGGTCGCTCCGCAGTCGCGAGCGTGACGGGCAGGTCGACCTGCGCTCCCCCACGGTCGACGGTGAAGATCGCGGACGTGCCGGGATGGGCCCGGATCCACGTGGTCGTGGCATTCCAGTCGGTGGCGGGGACGCCGTCGATGGCAACGATGGTGTCGCCGGCCTCGAACCCGGCCACGGCCGCCGGTGCGGGGTCGGTGCCAGTGGGGCAGGCGCCGGACGGGAGCGCCTGGCCCGTCGGCTGCGACACCGTGGGCGTGCAGGGTGCGACGTTGTTCACGGTGAGGGTGGCCTGTGGGATGCCGATGCCGACGAGCAGGATGGCGAACAGCACGAACGCGAGCAGGAGGTTCATGGTCGGGCCGCCGAGCATGATGACGACGCGCTTGCGCACGGGCAGCCGGTAGAAGGCCCGTGACTCCTCGCCGGGAAGGATCTCGTCGGCCGACTGCTGACGCGCATCGCTGACCATCGTGGCGAATCGGCCGGTGGTCATGGACCGCGTGGTGCCGTCGGGTGCAGGTGGGAGCATGCCGATCATCCGGATGTAGCCGCCC
>JAPLBU010000209.1 GCA_026392575.1 Actinomycetota bacterium
AACTCGTCAGGCACGACGCCACTTCCTCTCGTTGTCCTTCATCCAGGCGATGAGGTACTCGCCTTCAGCCGGCTCACGACCGGGACCGTTGAGGAGATCGGCCGCGACCTGCGCCGGCGCTGCGACCGGATAGCCGTCACGCGACGGCACCGTGTTCACGAACTGGAACGCGTCAACGATTCCGGGCTCAAGGAGGACCACGTTCGGGGCAACGTCGTTGGGCCGTAGACCCCAACGTTCGGCAGCGTCCTCTATGGACGACACGTAGACGTACGCGGCCTTCGCTGGCGCATAGGTGGCCCACTCGCTCGCCGCGAAGGAGCCCGTGACGGCCACCGGGAAGGGTGCGCCCTTGGCGACCTTGTTCAAGAAGTACCCCACGCCCCGGGGCTCGATGAACGAGGCGGAATGCGCGGCACTGGTGAACGGAGCCTCGCTGCTCCACTGTCGGAGCAGTCGTTCCCAATCGGTCAGGACATAGCGATCCTCGTTCTTGGACACCAGGTCTTCTCGCTGCAGGTACTCCAGCACGCGATACGTGGCACCGTTCGATGCACCCGAAGTGGCAATGAGTTCGCGCACGCGCCAAGAGCGATCGAAGTCGAGCAGGGCGCGGGCGACACGTGCGGCAGGCTCGCCCTTCAGGGTTCCGCGCGGGCGTCCCTGGCGCCACGGGTCGCGATTCTGTCCGCGGTCCGCGATGAACAGCGCCGGCGCATCGGCAAAGATCCGGAGATTGCCTGTGGCGTCCGCGTACGAGAGCCCGTCCTCTGTGAGCGCATCGCGCACTGACGGGGCCAAATACAGAGCTGCTACGACGGGGACTGTCTCGGCTGACCCCGCGAGCGCTCGTACCTGACGAGCGACAGCACCAACGTCCCGCCGCTCGACAGTGCGCTTGACCTTGACCACAAGGCGAATGCGCTGACCGTCCGGAGCCTGAATGCTTATCTCCAGGTCCGGCCGCCCTTTGTCTCGGGTTCCGTTGAAGGACTCCTTGACCTTCCAGGTGGCAGGAACTCGGTCACGCACCATCACGGCGACGCGGCGTGCCAGCTCACCCTCGGTCGGCGCGCTCTCAACTGGCATCCGACTCTCCCCTACCGGTATCTCTATGGATCCGCTGTCAGCGGACTCGTTTACTTATCCGAACACGCTAGCACATGCGTTCGGAAAACACACTCTCTCCGTCGCGCATGGAGTTCAGCCATTTCCCGAACATTGCCACGACCTCGCCGATTCTGTGACCCAGTCCGGAAGCCCTGGTGCTCGCCTTGCCACTGTCATCCGCAACCGATCTTTGGTGCTGGCCGTCCGCCATCAACATCACCTAAGGCAGCAGCTCGCCTACCCCGGCACGGGACGGCCCACTTTGGTTCGTCTCAATCAGACTCGGGGAAGCCCCTTCGTGCCTTTGGCCGCTTCCAGCCGGCGAACCAACAGTCGAGCAGCAGGTCGAGTATCGAGGGGATGCCAGCCAGATGACGGCCAGGCCAAGCCAGCGCGAGGCTGACCGCCGCCACCCACCCCGCGACGAAAACGGGGAAGAGCGCGACAGGGCCACACGGCCAAGTCCAAAGGGTGGAAGCCCCTTGATTACCAGGGAGTTTCCGCAGTGGGGCGGGTCGGGCTCGAACCGACGACGACCAGATTATGAATCCGACCGGAGCACATCCCTCAGCGATTCCAGATATGGAAGTGCTCGACGATCCTTGTCGCGATCAGCAGCGCGCTTCGACTCGATGATGTCGTCCAAGGATGCGACACGAATCACCAATCCATCTGCGACTTCCTGCGAACTTGCGTCTGCATTCCACTCCGAAAACCCTTCCAGCGGCCCCGACGGATCGAACGTGAGATCGACAATCCCGAAGTCGGTCACGAGATCGAGCGTGAACGGGTCTGCCCCCGGTTTGGTTGACACGCGGGGTTGATGGTTCTCAGGCCGCGTCTGCGGCCGCGTAGATCATCTCAAACTCGACCGGGGTGAGCTTGCCCAGGGCACGCTGGCGACGGCGACGGTTGTACTTGGTCTCGA
>JAPLBU010000026.1 GCA_026392575.1 Actinomycetota bacterium
CGTTCGCCTGATCCTGCAGGTCTGCGGATAGCGGACGGGGCTGGCGGCTCAAGCCCACGCCAATCCGGGTCGATACCCCCCGTACGACGTCGGCGCCCGCGATCCACGCGACGGCCGACCCGGCACGGGGGGAAGGCTCCATGACCCGCTTTCGCACGAGACTGACGTTCGGCAACCCGCGATCGACACCCGCCCCAACAATCCGGCGGGCCGCCGTACAGACGGTCATGGGGGGTGACGCGGCGACGCGCACGCATGTTCAGTTCGCGGCCATCTTCGTGCTCGCCCAGGACTACGACGACGCGATGCGTTCACTGGCCGCGAACCTCGACCCGATGGAGTACGAGAAGCTCGCCTTCACCGATCAGCAATCCCTCGCCCTGTTCTCACGCGTCACCGCGGTCATCTCCGACATGGTCCATCGCGGCGAGCGAATCGCGACCCTGTCCATGGCTCCCGAGCACGCCGCCACCGAACGCGCCGGTCTGGCAGCACTCGAAGCGCGGCAGGCGACCGAACAGGCACTCGTCGAGGAGGGTCGGGCCGCGATCGCAGCCGACATCGCCGGCCTTCGCGCCCTGCTCGCGGATGCCCGGGCGGAGTACCGGTCCGAGGCGGCGCGGCAGCTGCAGGACGTCACGCCCTACCCGCAGGCCGGCTCAGCAGCTGCCGAGCTGTCGATCCTGCTGAGCAGCCAGCGGATCCGTCACCAGCATTCGCAATAGGCGCCCTACGGCAAGGCCAGCCGGACGGTGCCGTCCGGCAGGACGAGCCCGACGGCGCCCGTGCGTCGGGCATCACCGACCGCCTCGACACCGCCGGCCGCTGTCCGGCGGACGGCATGGACCCCGCCGAAGAACAGGTTCGCCGACGGCCACACCTCAACGCCGGGCCAGTCACGTTGCCGCGCAAGCACAATCAGCTCCTCGATGTCCTCGGTGGGAAGGCCGGGCTCCACGTGGATCGGCCCGTCACCCGTCAGGTGCAGCCGAGGCGCCTCGACGGCGTCGGCGAGAGTGCTGCCCTCGTCGATGAGGCGGACGAGCACACCGAGCAGCGCCGAGCGAATCCGCTCGCTGCCACCGGTGCCCAGCGCGACGCGCGAACCATCGGCGAGGTCGACAAGTGTCGGCGCCATCATCGAGCCCATGCGCGCGCCCGCGGGCAGCGCAGAGCCGTCGGCCGGACGGAGATCCTCCTCGCCGAGCATGTTGTTCAGCGTCACCCCCCAGCCGGGCACCACGGTGCCCGAGCCAGAACCGTTCGACGTCGTCAATGCGGCGAAGCCGCCATCGGCATCGACGACGGACACATGGGTCGTGCCCGTCGGCACCTGACCCGGACCACGTTGACTCAGCGTGGCGGCCGCGAGTGCCTGCGCGACCTGCACCCAGCGAATGCGTGCTGACTCCGACGTGCCAGAGGGCAGCATCGCGAGCGCACCAGCGACGATCGAGCCACCGACGGACGGCGGCGGGTTCGTCCACACCTGTGCTCCACCCCGCTCGCACCGCAGCGCATCGCGATGCGCCGGACGGTACGTCTCGAGGTCGAGGGCGCCGAGCAGCCCGCCGCCAGCCTGGGAACCCGCGAGCACCGAATCGGCGAAGGCGGGATCAGCCAGACCACCGATGCGTCCGGCGGCGAGTTCGCCGAGGAGCGCGGCATACGGCTCGTTGACGTAGCGGCCGGTGCGCTCCGCCTCCGCGAACAGTC
>JAPLBU010000077.1 GCA_026392575.1 Actinomycetota bacterium
GAGGTCGGCTGCCTCCTGCACTCGTGCCGCGATCTCGTCGTTGGTCAGCAGGTATGGCTTGCCGCGCAGGTTCAGGGACAGCGGGCCCTTGGAGAAGCCGCAGAACGAGCACTTGAACGTGCAGACATTGGTGTAGTTGATGTTGCGGTTGCGGACGAACGTGACGTCTTCGCCGTTGACCTGCTGGCGGAGGCGGTCGGCGAACTCCGCGACGGCTACGACTTCGGGTCCACGTGCCTCGAAGAGAGTGGTCAGTTCGACGACGCCCGGCTCCTGTCCGAGCTCGACCCCCGCAAGCACCTCGGCGACGGCCGTGCCGGCATGAGACGTCCCGGGCAGCAGCAGCATCGGCGCCCGATCGGCCCCCGAGTACCACGCGGTCGACCGGCGACCCACCTGGATGACCTCTGCCCCGGTGCCGACATTGGCTGCCGCCTCATGCCGCTCCGGATACGACGAGCCCGGATCGTCGCGGCCCATCCCCTCCGCATCCGAGCGATCGAGCACGGGGAACTGCACGTTGACGTCGAGCCAACGCTTCGGATCGAGCGCGAACTCCGGGTAGATCGTCAGGCGTGGAGCCAGCGCGAGGCCACGCGACTCGACGGCGTCGCGAAGCACGTCGACATGTGGCCATGGTCGCTCGGGGTTGACGTGGTCGGCGGTCACCGGCGAGATGCCCCCGAAGTCATCGATGCCTGCATCGATCAGGGCACCCGGGTCGTCGACCAGGTTGGGGGGTGCCTGCAGGTGGACGTCGGCCGGCAGGATGCCCCGCGCGAGCGCGATGGTCTCGAGCAGGTCGTCGAGCGAGCAGGCCGGCTCATCGCGCATGAGCGTGCCCGGCTTCGGGACGAAGTTCTGGACGATGACCTCCTGCACGTGCCCGAACTCCTGGTGCGCCGCCGCGATCGCCTCGAGCGCGACGATACGGTCGCTGCGAGACTCCCCGATGCCGACGAGGATGCCGGTGGTGAACGGGATCGACAGCTCCCCCGCCCAGCGAAGGGTCGCCAGCCTGCGCTCAGGGTCCTTGTCCGGCGCCCCGCGGTGCGCGGGCAGGTCGGGGTTGAGGGACTCGATCATCATCCCCTGGCTCGCAGACACCCGTCGCAGCAGCGCGAGGTCGTCGCGGCCCAGTGCACCCGCATTGATGTGCGGCAGCAGGCCCGTCTCGTCGATGACCTGCTGGGCCGCATGCGCGACGTAGTGCACCGTCGAGGCGAAGCCGTGCTCGTCGAGCCAGTCCCGGGCCACGCCGTAGCGGTCCTCGGGGAACTCGCCGAGGGTGAACAGGGCCTCGTGGCAGCCGGCCTCGGCACCGGCCCGGGCTATCGACAGCACCTCCTCGACCGACAGATAGGGCGAGGGCAGATGCGCGGGCGACTGGGCGAAGGTGCAGTAGCCGCAACGATCCCGGCACAGCATCGTGAGAGGGATGAAGACCTTCGGCGAGTACGTGATCCGGCGCAGCGCGGGAACCACGGTCACCACGGCCTCCCCATCTACGAGTCCATGCATCGTTGCACACCGCCTCCCGCACCCCTCGCGCCCCATGCTCTTGCAACTTCTTGCGTGAACCTGCTCACATTCCGACATATTTGTTTGGGAATCGAACAAATCTGAGACATAATCGAGATGTCGAAGGGGAGATCCCCCGCCGACAAAGCACGACCCGACGATGACAGGAGTGATCCTCCGTGAAGCCGTTCGCAAAGGTATTCGCAGCAATGTTCGGTTCCGAGTCCTTCGACAAGGACAGCAGCCGGAACCGTCAGATCCACCGTGAGTGGGACCGTCAGCGCTCCAACGCGATGTCCCCATCAGAGCGCGAGGAGATCGACGCGATCTTCTCGCGGAACCTCTAGGACCTGACTGACGCCGACTCCATGTCCAGGCGTCACACCCGCCCGCGGGATTGACGCCACGATATGGAGTCGGCCAGGGTCAGCCGAAGGTGACGCTCAACGGCGCGTGGTCGCTCCAGCGCTCGGCGTAGCTCGCCGCCTTGCCCACCGTCGCACCCGTGCACCTGGCAGCCAAGGCCGCCGTCGCGATCGCGTAGTCGATCCGCCAGCCGCCGTCGGTGTCGAAGCCCTTACCCCGCCACGACCACCACGTGTAGGGTCCCGGCCCGTCGCCGCCCTGCACCCGGCCCAGGTCGACCCAGTGCTTGGCCAGCCAAGAGTCCAGATGCGCCCGTTCGTCCTGGAGGAAGCCCGCCCGCCCGCGGTTGCCCTTCC
>JAPLBU010000116.1 GCA_026392575.1 Actinomycetota bacterium
GTGCCGGGGCCGGGGCTCAGCAGCACGCCATCGAACTCGCGAGCCTCATCGGGCGTCACCTCGTCGTTGCGGCGCACCACGACTTCGG
This sequence comes from Actinomycetota bacterium, assembly GCA_026392575.1. Taxonomy (GTDB): domain Bacteria; phylum Actinomycetota; class Actinomycetes; order S36-B12; family S36-B12; genus UBA10649. Next base: position 89 of record JAPLBU010000116.1, read on the forward strand.
CTCCCAGTTGGGCCAGGTACTGAACGAGATTGAAGACAAACGAGTCGTAGTTGTCGACGACGAGGATCCGAGTCACAGCATCATTGTGACGGCCGAGGTGCTGGCGTCCCGGTGGCAGGGTCGGCGTACTGCATCGTGATCGGTCCGACGAATGCCGGAATCGTCGCATCGTTCTGCCTCGACACGTCGTAGCCAAGTCCCACGGCGTCCGCCCAGGCTCGGTATGCCGCCACGGCCGGATCAGCATTCAGGCTCGCGCGCATCTTGCGCACGGGACCAACGGCAGTGATGACGAAGGGTGGCGAGTAGACGCGACCCTGAAGCAGCAATGTGTTCCCGACGCACTGGATCGAGCTCGTGTTGATGATTCGCTGATCCATCACCTGCAACGCCCGCGCACCCCCGCGCCACAGCGCATTGACCACTGCCTGCACGTCGGCCTGATGCACGATGGCATCGTCGGGTGTCATCGTCTGCCACAACGGATCGTCGGGCGCTCGCAGCGGTGCATCATCCAGCGCGACGGTCAGCGCCCTACCGGTCTCCGGCGTCAGGCCAGCATCCCTGGCGAGGCCCGCGATGCCGATTCGTGCGCTGACGGCGGCAGGATCACCGACACGACCCGCGGTGAGGTCGTCGACGCTGGCCTGGGCGGCCGTGACGGTCTGCTCGAGCACGCGCACGTGATCGGCCTTCTGCCGGACCAGGTCGCGCAATTCGACCGCTCGCTGCGCCCGCAGGTCGGTGCCCTGACTGGTGTTCGCGGCCGCGGCGAACATGAGGCCCGCGAGGGCGAAGATCAGGCCACTGACGACCACAGCGGGGTGCAGCCGCGAGAGGGGGATTCGGGTGGGCCAGCGCACGCCTCCACGGTAACCGCAATCGGCTGCCGCGCGTGTGGCAGGCTGGGACTGCGATCGGGTGACGGTCGACGTACTGGGAGGACCAACGTGCCTGAGTCCAAGGGCCGCAAGAAGGCCGTCTACACGCCCCCGCCCACGTCCAAGGGTGAGCGGAAGGTGGCTCGCCTCGGGTCGCCGTCATGGCTCGCGCCGACCATGGTTGCGCTGTTCTGCATCGGGCTGGCCTACATCGTCATCTTCTACATCGCCGGATCATCGATCCCGGTAATGCAGGATCTCAGCCCACTGGTCAACGTCGGGATCGGCTTCGCCTTCATCGCCGGCGGGTTCTTCCTCGCCACCCGCTGGAAGTAGTGACTGGCGGGTTTCGACTTACACGGCTGTTGTTTGTCCCCAGCTGGGGACAACCTGTGGATGACCCCGTGCATTCGTGCACCATTGGGGTTGGTGTGACTCCCGCTACTCGATGAGTTCGAGAATTGTGGCGTTCGCCATACCGCCACCCTCGCACATGGTCTGCAGTCCGTAGCGGATCCCGCCCTGCCGCATTCGGTGCACGAGTGTCGTCATCAGTCGGGCGCCTGACGCACCGAGGGGATGGCCGAGTGCCAGCGCGCCGCCGCGGGCATTGGTGAGCGACGGGTCGGCGCCCGTGTCCGCGTACCAGGCACCCAGCACCGATGCGAATGCCTCGTTGACCTCGAAGGCCCCGATATCCGACAGTGTGAGGCCGGAGCGCTGAAGTGCACGCTGCGTCGCCGGGATCGGGCCGGTCAGCATGATCACCGGATCGACGCCAGCCATGGCGACCGTGTGGATGCGCGCCAGCGGCGTGAGACCGAGTTGCCGGGCCCGGTCGGAGGTCATGATCACGAGTGCGGCCGAGCCGTCCGAGATCTGTGATGCGTTGCCCGCCGTGACGACCCCACCCTCGAGGAAGGGGGTCTTCAGGGCCGCGAGGGTTTCGACCGTGGTGCCCGGGCGGATGCCCTGATCCTGTGAGACGACGCCGTTCGGAGTTTCGACGGTGACGATCTCCTCGTCGAAGAGTCCGCTGGCCTGCGCGGCGGCGGCACGCTCATGCGACGCCGCTGCAAGCTCGTCGAGGTATGTGCGAGACAGGCCCCACTTCTCGGCGATCATCTCGGCGCTGATGCCCTGGTTGACCAGGCCCCCGTCATAGCGGGCGTGCATGCTCGCCGGGAACGGGCCGTCGCCGCCGACCATGTTGGTGAACATCGGTACCCGCGACATCGATTCCACGCCACCCGCGATGACGATGTCGTGGTACCCGGCGATGACTCCGGCGGCGGCGAAGTTGACGGCCTGCTGGCTCGAACCGCACTGGCGGTCGATCGTCACGCCGGTGACGTCTTCCGGGAACCCCGCCGACAGGACAGCATTGCGGGCAGCGTTGCCGCTCTGCTCGCCCACCTGCGACACGGCGCCCCAGATCACATCGTCGACGAGCGCGGGGTCCAGACCGATGCGCCCGGTGACCTCCTGGAGGACACGGGCCGACAGGTCGATCGGATGGACGCCGCTGAGGACGCCCTTCTCCGGCTTGCCGATGCCGACGGGGGTACGAACTGCGGACACGATGACAGCGTCGTTGCTCATCCCCCCATCATGCCCCGCCATGAGGGTGGGAAACAGATCAGACGCTGATCTGGCCGAGCGGTGCGAGCAGGTCCTGGATCTGCCCGGTGCGCCACATCGTCAACGCCGCGAGCACGAGCACGACGGCGATGAGACCGCCGGTCTGCACGGCCTTTCTATGACGTTTGTCCGGGAAGACCATGATGGCGGCAACAACCCCGCCGGTCACGAGGCCACCGAGATGCGCGCGCCAGTCGACACCGGGCGAGAAGAACCCGATCGCCACGTTGATGCCCAGCAGGATCAGCACCTGCGTGATGTCGTAGCGAAGACGACGCCCGGCCACGACGAGCGCGCCCATCAGTCCGAAGATCGCGCCGCTTGCACCGACGGAGACCGTGCGGATGTCGGAGAACACATACGACGCGACACCACCACCGAGTGCGGCGAGCAGGTACAGCGTCAGGTAGCGGCCGTGTCCGAGGATGCGCTCAAGCGTGGGGCCGAGCGCGAACAGCACGTACATGTTGAAGGCCACGTGGAGGAACGACCCGTGCAGGAAGGCAGCCGTGACAAGACGCCACCACTCGCCACCGACGGCGATGCCAACGGGCCACATCCCCCAGTCCCCCGCAACGGCGTTGACGCCGACGGCGAACTGAAGAGCGAAGATCGCGACGTTGATCCCGATCAGGGCATACGTGACCGCAGGCTTCGAGATCGGCGCACCGCCCGCAACGGTCGTGACCTGAGGCATGCTCGCAGCAGCACCAGCAACGCACTCGGGGCACTGGAAGCCGACCGGTGCCGCGATCATGCACTCGGCGCAGATCGGTCGAGTGCATCGGGCGCAACGAATCCCGGTGGGGCGATCAGGATGCCGATAGCAGCCGGGCAATTGCGGCTGCGGCGGCGGAACCGGCTGCGACACGAGGGGTGCGCTACTCCCGCGTGATGTCGATGGAGGAGATCACGACGTCCTCGCGGGGACGATCGCCCTGACCCGTGGGGACGGCGGCGATCGCGTCGACGACGTCGCGCGACTCCTGGTCGGCGACCTCGCCGAAGATGCTGTGCTTGAAGTTCAGCCACGTGGTGGCCGCAACGGTGATGAAGAACTGCGAGCCGTTGGTGTTGGGGCCGGCATTGGCCATGGCGAGCAGGTACGGACGGTCGAAGGACAGCTCGGGGTGGAATTCATCCTCGAACTTGAAGCCCGGGCCGCCGGTGCCGGTGCCCAGGGGGTCGCCGCCCTGGATCATGAAGCCGGGAATGATGCGGTGGAAGACGGTGCCGTCGTACAGCGGCGCGGTCGACTTGGCGCGCACGCGCGGGTCCGTCCACTCCAGACTGCCCTCGGCGAGGCCGGTGAAGTTGCGCACCGTCTTGGGTGCCTGGTCGGCGAACAGGGTTACGCGGATATCGCCCAGGGTCGTGTGGATCGTCGCTGTCGTGGTCATGCGGAGGATCCTCCCACGGCGCCATCGGCTGCACGAGTCGGGGCGGTGAGCACTAGTCCCACGGGTTGATGAGTTCGATGCCAAGGCCCTCGAAATCCCGGGTGTTCCGGGTGGCCAGCGCCGCCCCCCAAGCAAGACACACTCCCGCAAGCTGTGCCTCCGCGGTTGCCATGGGTCGTCCGATCGCGGCCCAAGCCCCGAGGATTTCACCGGCCGCGACGGACTCCGCCATGCCGATGGCGAGGAAGGTTCCCGACCAAGTCGCCTGAATCCCCTCCCAGAGGTCACGCGTTGCCTTCTGGCGCCGACCCGCGGGCAGGCGCGCGACTGCGTAGGTGATCTCCATGACCGAGACGGCGGTGAGCGCAAGCGCGCTGCTCTGGGCGGTCTCGAGCCACCGCACCACCTGCGGCGCCGGCTGTGGGCGCATGAACTCGGACAGGACGTTCGTGTCGACGACGATCATGCGAAGGGGTCGCGCGCCTGGTCGGTGCGTGGTGGGATCTCGAGTTCCAGCCCTCCCAACGCCTCCCGCATCCCCAGGAGCGCGTCGAGCAAGGTTCGTTCGACCGGCGATTCCACTGCCTCGCTCAGGATCGACCGGACCTCGGCCTCCATGGACCGCCCGTGCTGGGCAGCGCGAATTCGCAATTTGTCGCGCACGTCGTCGTCGAGACCACGGATCGTCATGACTGCCATGGGACGAGGCTAAGGGGATGCTGTCATTGAGGTCAATGACAGCATCCCCTCGCTTTGCCCTACTCCGCTAGCAGGCCGTAGATCCTTTTGCGAGCCTCGGCAAGGATCGCCTTGGTCGCCTCGATCTGCGCCGGGTCGTTGCCCTGGCTGACCTGCCACACGGCGGCACCGAGCTGCTTGCCCTCGGCGAAGAGATCCATGCTCGCCTCGGCGGCCGGGTCCTCGCGCTGGAGCCAGGGCTCGCCCCAGCCGTCCTTCTCCGCTGCGACGACGGCTCGGCCTTCGTCTGTCAGCGAGAAGATCCGCTTGCCGTCCTCCTGAGCGGCCGTTACCAGGCCTTCCTTGGCCAGCCGCTTGAGCACCGGGTAGATGGAGCCCGGTGAGGGCTGCCACTGTCCGTCACTGCGGTCGGCGAGCTCGGTGAGGATCTCGTAGCCGTGCCGGGGCTGCTCGGCGAGCAGCAGCAGGATGGCGGCGCGGACATCGCCACGCTCGCGGCGGCGTCCACGGGGTGGGCCCCAGGGGCCGCGACCACCCCACGGGCCGGGACCGAAGCCCGGGCCGCGTCCGTGGCCGCCGCGGTGGCGCCGGCCCTCGGGGGCGTCTGACTGCCCCTCGTTGTTCGACTCAGCGGTCTGACCGCTCTCGTTCATGGCGGCCATCATCATTCGGGCACGCCGGTGGTGGCCGCGAAGGCCTCTTTGAGCCCACGGGGGCGGGCTGAAGCCCGGGCCGGGGTTGATGGATTCTGCGTAGCTCATGTTGTTCCTCTCGTATCGCATGTGTTCGCGATGTTGTAACGATATATCGCGACTATTCAGATGTCAACTCCGGGGTCCAATCTGCTGGTGCTGCTCCTCAGTCGGTGAGGCTGTGCGCGGCTCGGACGGCCGCAATGACGTCCCGCTGGGCGGGTGACACGGCGTGCTCCGGCATGGTGTCGAAGCCCGCGTAGAGCGGGTCGATGACGTCGACGGGGACTCCGGACAGCTCGCTGAGCACGCTGACCCCGCACAGCGGCACGTACGTGGGCGAGTAACCGCCCTCGTGCGTCATCATGATCCGGCCGTCGCAGACCTCGGCAGCAACGTCCATCAGCACCCGGGTCATCGCCCGGTAGCCGCTCGCCGTCACCGACATCCGCCCGAGCGGATCGAAGCAGCTCGCATCAAAACCGGACGGCACGACGATGACATCGGGCCGGTGCCGCCTGATCGCCGGGACGACGACCTCGGTCATCACCGCAAGGTAGCCACCGTTGCCGGTGCCGGCGGGCAGCGGAACGTTGATCGCATACCCGTCACCGGCGCCTGTCCCGCGTTCAGTGATGGCGCCGCTGTCACGCGGGAACAGATCGTCCTGGTGCAGGGAAATCGTCAAGACCGAAGGATCGTCGTAGAAGACCGCCTGCGTGCCGTTGCCGTGGTGCACATCCCAGTCGACCGTCACCACGCGCAGGTCCGGATTGCGGGCCTGCGCCTGGCGGATGGCGATGCTGGCATTGCTGAACATGCAGAACCCCATGCCGGTCTCCGGACGAGCATGGTGCCCCGGCGGCCGAACGAGTGCATACGAATTCTCGACGGTGCCGTCGAGCACCGCGTTCAGCGCGGCGATGGAACCGCCTGCTGCCAATGCCGCGATGTGAAAGCCCTGGAACCCGAACGGACTCGTGCCATCACCCGCGTCGCCGCCGCGGATGTTCTCGCTGTCCGCCTTGATCCGTGCAAGGTGCTCGGGCGTGTGGACGCGCAGGATGTCCTCGTCGGTCGCCGGTGTCGGCATGATGCGAAGAAGATGCGTCGACAGCCCCGAGACCTCGACCAGTGAGTTGAAACGCTGCTTGGACTCCGGGGACTCGAAGTGCAGGTACGGCTGCATCATCAAACTGCCGGGCAGCAGCCCCGCGTTGGTGCCGGTGTCATGCCAGCCGTACAGCTCGTGCCAGACGTAGCCCGTCGTCACCCGTGACGCCTCAGGTCCATGACTTCTCCTCCTGGTTCCAGGCCCCACCGGGTAGTGAGCCAGGCTTCTTGAATGCGTCAAGCACGTTCTTCATGATCTGCGAGACGTTGTTCTCGAAGCCGAAGCATGGCAGTGCGCTCATCCACGCGATCGAACCCGTGGAGAAGACGCCACCGTCATTCGCCGAAGTGAAGTAGGTCATGTCTGCACGAACAGTCGGGCTCTGCGTGCCGAGCATGCCCGGATGGTTGAACAGGATGTCCTCCGTGACCGTCGCGTAGTTATCCGACCAACTGGTCGACGACGCGAGCAGCCGAGTATGCGGCGGGGTGCCGAGTTCGAGGTCGTAGCGCTCGGTCTCCAGGCCGGCCGCACCACCGAGTGCCAGCCCGAAGTCGCCGAAGACATCGCCCTCGACTCCGTCGAAGATCCACGACACGGACTTGTGGTAGCTGTCTGGCATGCGGTGGTAGGGGTGGCACTCGTCGAACCCCTGCGTAGTGAAGCCCACCCCGGTGAGCTTCTGCGGTGGGCGCGCGCGGTTGCGCCAGATGCCTCCGCGCTCCGCGCTCGTCTGGTGGTAGTACTCACCCGGCTCTGACTGCCAGGCCCGCATTCCCGCCTCGCCCTTGCGCACCTCCATGAACTCCGGCTCACCGTCGCGGTACGACACGACCCAGTAGAAGCCGTTGCCCCCTAGGTACATCAGCCGCCCGCCTTCGGCGATGTAGTCCTCAAGGTCGTTGAGGCCCTGCTCGCTCCAGTACTCGGGGTGCGACCCGGTGAGGATGACCTGGTAGCCCTTGAGTAGATCCGGGTTGGCCGCTAGGTCGTGATCCGTTGCGACGTCGTAGTCGTACCCGTACCGGTCGAGCCAGGCGATCAGTGAGAGATCGCGGGGCAGTTGCCACACCGTGCCGATGGCGGAACTGCGCCACTTCGGTCGGATGTTGAGGATCGGCCGCTTCCACGAGGTGTAACAGACGCCCGCGCCGTCGGTCCAGTGGTCGTAGGTCGAGCGGCCGTATCGCGGATCCTGGTAGTAGTCGGCCTCTCGGTCCTCCAGCACGGCCGGATGTGAGCCGATTGCCTGACCGACGGGAACGTGATGAACGATCATCTCGTTCGCGTAGGCGAGGTAGGAGTTCGTCGGCATCAGATACAGGATCGGTGCCGTCGGCGCAATCGGTCGAATGAAGAAGACAATGTGGTCCTCGGTCTCGCCGGCCTTGACGCGAGCTGCGTAGACACCGCTGCGCGTTCCTTCCGACACCCGCCAGGTCACCGTCGGCTCCCAGCCGCAGTCCATGACGGCGTCATCATGGAAGGCGATGCCGCCGTATTCGCCCGGTGCCACGCGCCAGTCGTCGTGCTTGCCGGACCAGTTGTAACCAGTCATCGCCCGCACGGGCCGATGAATGCCGTTCCCGTCGAGCCCGTTGCCGCTGACATCACGAACGATGTCGTCGATGCCGTCGGGACCATAGCCCTCAGTGGTGTCCCATTCAGTAATTGCCGGACCCACTCGCTCGCCCGCGCGTAGCTGAGCGATCTCGTGGAGTGACAGTGCCGATCCGATCACCCCACAGCGGTCGATCTTCCCGTTGTAGGTGAAGTCCTTGAAGTCGCCCCGCACGGACGCTGAGTTCTGGGCCGCCGCCCACATGAACGGTGATGACGGAGTGGCCGGACGCACGCGCAGCTTCTGCTCGACCGA